>CAYUBC010000271.1:0-5827 GCA_964442885.1 uncultured bacterium
TTCCTATTGCGAAATTTGCGGCCAAGCTGGCAGTGGGCTACACCCTCAACGAAATCTCCAACGACATTACCAAGAAGACCCCGGCCAGTTTTGAGCCCACCATCGACTACGTGGTGACCAAGATTCCTCGCTTCGCCTTTGAGAAATTCCCCGGCACGGCTCCCACGCTGACTACCCAAATGAAGTCCGTAGGTGAGGCAATGGCGATTGGCCGGACGTTTCAGGAGTCCTTTCAGAAGGCGCTGCGATCTCTGGAAACCGGACGGGCCGGTTGGGGCTGCGATCGCCCCGAAAAGCTGCCCAGCCTCAATGAAATTCGCCCTAAGTTGCGCACCCCCAACCCAGAGCGCATCTTCGACATTCGCCACGCCATGCAGCTGGGGCTAACGGTGCAGGATATCTACGAACTTACCGGCATCGACCCCTGGTTTTTGCGTCAGCTAGCCGGGCTGCTCAAAACCGAAAAATTCCTCAAGCGCACCCCCCTCACTGGGCTAACGGCGGCTCAGATGATGGCCATTAAGCGCCAGGGCTTTAGCGATCGCCAACTGGCCTACGCCACCCACACCACCGAAGACACCGTGCGCCAGTATCGCAAAGGGTTGGGCGTTATCCCCGTCTACAAAACGGTGGATACCTGCGCCGCCGAGTTTGAAGCCTTTACCCCCTACTACTACTCCACCTACGAGAAAGAAACCGAGGTGCTGCCCTCCGACCGACCCAAGGTGATGATTCTCGGTGGCGGCCCCAACCGCATTGGCCAGGGCATTGAGTTTGACTACTGCTGCTGCCACGCCTCCTTTGCATTGCAGGCGGATGGCTACGAAACCATCATGGTCAACTCCAACCCAGAAACGGTGTCCACCGACTACGACACCAGCGATCGCCTCTACTTCGAGCCCCTGACCAAGGAAGATGTGCTGAACATCATCGAAGCCGAAAACCCCATCGGCATCATCGTCCAATTCGGCGGCCAAACGCCTCTGAAGCTGGCCATCCCCCTGCAAGAGTATTTGCAGAGCCAGGAGTCAGAAGGGGCTAATTCAACATTTAAAACTCAAAATCCAAATCTTTCTCCGGCCCCCCTCTCCTCCACCCAAATCTGGGGCACCTCCCCCGATTCCATCGACACCGCCGAAAACCGGGAGCGCTTTGAGGCCATTCTGCGCGAGTTGGATATTCTCCAGCCCCCCAACGGCATCGCCCGCAGCTTCCAGGAGGCGCTGAAAGTGGCCCAGACCATTGACTACCCGGTGGTGGTGCGGCCCAGCTATGTGCTGGGCGGTCGGGCGATGGAAATCGTCTACTCCGATGCCGACCTGGAGCGCTATATGACCTACGCGGTGCAGGTGGAGCCAGATCATCCCATCCTAATTGACAAGTTTTTGGAAAATGCCATTGAAGTCGATGTCGATGCCATTGCCGACCAGACGGGGCAGGTGGTGATCGGCGGCATTATGGAACACATTGAGCAGGCGGGCATCCACTCTGGGGACTCGGCCTGTTCGCTGCCCACCATCACCCTTGCCGAGGATGCCCTGGCCACCATCCGCGACTGGACGGTGAAGCTAGCCAAGCGGCTGCATGTGGTTGGGCTAATGAATATTCAGTTTGCCGTCAAGGGCGACCAGGTGTATATCCTGGAGGCCAACCCCCGCGCCTCGCGGACGGTGCCCTTTGTGTCGAAGGCGATTGGCCATCCCCTGGCTAAGCTGGCGGTGCGGGTAATGGCGGGCAAAACCCTGGCAGAACTGGGCTTTACCGAGGAGGTGATTCCCAACCACATCGCCGTTAAAGAGGCGGTGCTACCCTTCGAGAAGTTCTCTGGCACCGATGCCATCCTTGGCCCAGAGATGCGCTCCACCGGGGAAGTGATGGGCATTGATGTGGACTTTGGTAAAGCCTTTGCCAAGGCCGAGTTGGGCGCTAATCAAAAGCTGCCCCTGTCTGGCACGGTGTTTATTTCCATGAACGATCGCGACAAAGCCGCCGTCATCCCCATTGCCAAGGATCTCGCGGCCATGGGCTTCAGGCTGATAGCCACCTCCGGCACCCGCGCCGCCCTCCGGGGTGAAGGGCTTGAAGTAGACCTCATCCTCAAAGTCCACGAAGGCCGCCCCAACGTGGAAGATGCGATCAAAAATAGCGAGATTCAGCTAATTATCAACACCCCGGCGGGCAGCACCGCGATCGAAGACGATCGCTCCATCCGCCGCACCGCCCTGGCCTACAAGGTGCCGATCATCACCACCATTGCCGGGGCCAGGGCAACAGCTTCGGCCATTCGCTCCTTGCAGCAGCATCCTTTGGAGGTCAAGTCCATTCAGGAGTATGTGGGGCTGTAGACAGGCATCCATAAACTGCCCTTTAAC
Source organism: uncultured bacterium (assembly GCA_964442885.1). Taxonomy (GTDB): domain Bacteria; phylum Cyanobacteriota; class Cyanobacteriia; order Phormidesmidales; family Phormidesmidaceae; genus Nodosilinea. The sequence continues at coordinate 2,373 of CAYUBC010000271.1, forward strand.
CAAAGCCTAAACTCTTCGCTTTTCTCTTAATCATTTTCTCAGGCATTTCTAACGCAGAATTGCCTCCTCCAGGCTAGTCTATGCTTGTCAGTCAGATTAGCAATAAAACCTGAATCGGATTAATTAGACGGCTGTGTTTTTACTCAGTGATGTTTAATTGCGGCTTGCAAAAGTAAGCGGTTCAATGTTTTTCGCCTCTTTTTCCTGAGGTTTGAGCGTTGTTTTGCTGCAAACCCCGCGTTTTCGAGCGGGGTAATTTGGGTTGGAAAATTTCTCTGGATTAAGGTTTTAGTTGATTTCAGCCAAGCTCTATCTTTTTTGTCGTCCCAATTTTCCTGTTGGATTTTTGGGGACTTGATGATTCTGCCATTTTAATGGGTGAGGAGAAAAGCTCATGATTAGATCAGCGTTGAAGACGATTGCTTTGCTATCGACGGTATTAGGCGCAACAGCATTTTTGGCCGAGGCCGCTGGTGCTGTAGAACCACGATTTGAAGGCGCTAATGAAGGCGCGAATACCTCTGAGTTCCAGGGAGAAGCACCGCTCCATCTAGCGCAAATTACCAGCGTTTCCGAATTAACCGATGTATTGCCCTCCGACTGGGCCTTTCAAGCCTTGCAAAGCCTGGTGGAGAACTACGGCTGCATTCAGGGCTATCCTGACCGCACCTTTCGGGGCCAGCGCAGCATGACCCGCTTTGAGTTTGCGGCGGGCCTCAACGCCTGTTTAGACGTGATAGCGGTGCTAATTTCCCAGTCGGGCATCAACCCAGATGACTTAGCCGCCATCCGCCGCCTGCAGGAAGAGTTTCAGGCTGAACTGGCGACCCTGCGAGGCCGGGTCGATGCATTGGAGGCCGAAACTGAGACGCTGCGAGCCCAGCAATTCTCTACCACCACCAAACTCCGGGGCCAGGCTGACTTTCACCTGGGCGTACCCTTCGACACCCTGGAAGTTGTACCGGCCAGTGGCAATGCCCTGCTGGAAAACAGCACCAGCGTAGCCGCCCGCGCTCGCCTCAACTTTGACTCTAGCTTTACCGGGTCTGACCGGCTGCGCATCCGCCTCCAGGCCGGGGACGGTACTTTCTTGGAACCCTTCGGCGGCTTAACCAGCGCCCGTGGAGAAGACTACAACGTCACCGTGGATGACTTCTTCTATCGTTTTCCGGTGGGGAGCCGCATCAACGTCACGGTCTCCGCCCGTGGTCTTCAGGGGGATGACTGGGTAACGGATACCATCCTGCCCTTTGATGGTGCCTCCGTAGCCCAGGCTGGCGAACCCGCCTTTTATAGCTCTGGCGGGGTCAGCAGCAATGGCGCTGGGGTCGGGGTGAATATCTCCATCACCGATAGCCTGGTGCTCGACGCAGGCTACACCGCTGGCAACGCTGGCGCTACCGATCCAGCTGTGGGTTTGTTTGCGGCGGCGAACCAAAGCTACATTGCTCAGCTCAGCTACCTGGGCGATGGCTTTATCAATGCGGCCTTTGCCTACATGCATAACGACCGCTCCAGCACCTTTACCGGCGGCGCGGCTGGCGGCGTCGATACCTTTGCAGGGCTCATCAACCTGGACTTTGGCAATTTCTTTATCGCTGGTCACGGAGCCTATCAAGACTTCAATGGCGGTAACGACTTCAGCTGGACCGCAGGCTTTGGTGTAAACGACCTGTTCCTGGAGGGTTCTCAACTGGGCGTTTACGGTGGCCAACTGCCCCAAACCAACTTTAGAATCCCCGGCGGGGTTAATCTGGAGCGGCAAAATAACCCCTGGTTGATTGAGGGCTACTTTGAAATCCCCTTCAACAAGTTCCTCACCGTTACCCCGGCACTCATTTACGGGGATGCGAACTTCATCAACCCCGGCGGCACTAGCACCGACGATACCACTCTGTATGGGGTAGTTCGCGCCACCTTCCGCTTCTAATTCCAGGGACGTAGGGTGCATCCGCCCCAGCGATGCACCCCCCCTAGGCCACCATCTCCCCAATCTCTTCCAACACGTGCATCCGCCCCAGCGATGCACCCCCCTAGGCCACCATCTCCCCAGTCTCTTGCAACACGTGGAGGCGATGGTAGATCCCGCCGTGGGCCAGCAGTTCGGCGTGGTTGCCGACTTCCGCAATGCGACCTGCCTCTAGCACCACAATCTTGTCGGCTTCCCGCACGGTACTCAGGCGGTGGGCGATGATGATGGTGGTGCGGGTGCCGAGAATAGAGCGCATGGCCAGTTGAATGGAGCGTTCTGACTCGTAGTCGAGGCTAGAGGTAGCCTCGTCAAACACCAGCACGTCGGGGTTGACCAGCAGGGCACGGGCAATGCCTAGCCGCTGCCGCTGCCCACCCGACAGGCGCACTCCCCGTTCGCCCACTACCGTGTAATAGCCCTGGGGTAGCCGGTGGATAAACTCGTCTACACGGGCGATGCGGCAGGCTTCGTGAACCTGCGGCATGGATGCCGTGGGGTTGCCGTAGGTGAGGTTGGCCAGCAGGGTGCCGTTAAACACATCTACTTCCTGGTGCACAATGGCCAGGCGTTTGCGATAGCCGGTCACATCCAGGCGGCGAATGTCTTCGCCGTCGATGAGAATGCGCCCGCTGCTGGGGTCAAAATACCGAAACAGCAGCTTCACCAGGGTAGACTTACCGGAACCAGAGCGACCCACCAGGGCCACGGTCTGGTAAGGCTCAATCAGCAGGTTGATGTTTTGCAGCACGGGCTTTTCGGCGTCGTAGCCAAAGCTAAGGTTCTCGAAATGCACCTTACCGGTAAACCGGTAGCTGGGCAGGCTCTCTGGGCTATCGACCAAGTTCACGGCATCATTACCCACGGGTTCTTCCATAAATTCATGGAAGCGCAGCATTGAGGCATAGCGGCGAGCAAAGATTTCCCCCAGGTTGCTGATCGGCTCTAGCTCTGAGTAGGCCATGCTCGACACTGTCAGGGTGGTGATAAAGTGCCCCAGGGAGATTTGCCCCCGCAGGGTCGCCATCAGGGTCAGCACCAAAATGCCGAACACGCAGCTTTCAATCACCAAATCCTGCCAGGTTTTGAGAATGACGTAGCCCTTGTGGATGATTTTGTCTACCATCAGAAACTCCCGCCGCAGCCGCAGGCTCTGCCGCCGCAGTTCCTCCGCCTCGCTGGCAAAGGCTTTAACGGTTTTAATGTTGGTGACAATTTCTGAGGTACGGCTTTCGGTGTTTTCTACATAGCTATCCAGCACTTGCTCCTTCTTATTCAGGCGGATTAAGTCCTTCAAGCTGAAGCCAAGAATCACAATAAACGACACCAGAAAGGCCAGGGCAATGCGCCAGTCAATCCAGGCGATCAGCACAAAGATGCCGGTGATGCGCACCAGTTTAGGAACAAGCTGCCCGGCGATTTCTGGGTAAGTCCAGGTGTGGTTAGAGAGGCCACGGGCTACCCGTCCGGCAATGCGCCCAGGGTT
>CAYUBC010000272.1:0-5816 GCA_964442885.1 uncultured bacterium
CCCAGCGTTATGCACCCTACGCTAACCAACCTATTCGGTACTTTATTTCAGCGCATGTCCCTTACTGCTGCCGTAGTGGACTAGGGCTTAGCTCCAATCCAAAATCCACTACGTGACCCACCCCTACCCCTCCCAGGAGTAACCCACCCCTGGCCCCTCCCAGGAGGGGATGACCCGCCCCAATCCAAAATCCCCACCCCCTCCCTCCATGCCCAAGCCCCTCCTCACCCCTACCTGGCAAACCACCCTGGCTGACTACATTACCGCCCTGGCCTGGACAGCGGATGGGGCTTGTTTAGCCGCCTGTTCGGCAGCAGGAGAGGTGGCAATTTATGACCTTAAACGCGGTCAACTTAAATCTCTCCAAGGGCCGCAAGGGCGCTCGGTAGATACCCTGGGGTTTTCGGTGGATGGGCAATTTTTGGCCGCGGGCGGGCAGGATGGAACCGTGACCATCTGGCAACTAGATAGGGGTGATTTTGCCCTGCGGACGACGCTGAACAACCCCAGAGTGTGGGTTGATTGCCTGGCCTGGAACCCTCGACACCCAGAATTAGCCTTTAGCCTGGGTCGCCACGCCCAGGTGTGGGATGCCGCAGAGCAACAGGTGGTGATGACGCTGGATTTTGAGGCCTCATCGGTGCTGGATTTGGCCTGGCATCCAACCGGGGACTATCTCTCGGTGGCGGGGAATCAGAGCATAAAAACCTGGTCGCGGGGGAATGGGTATGATGACCCCGAAATTCGAGAAACTGGTGGGGCCAGTGGGGCGATCGCCTGGTCTGGGGATGGGCAATACCTGGCCTCTGGCAACAACGATCGCACGCTGCTGGTATGGGAGTGGGATAATCCCTACCCCTGGCAAATGCAGGGGTTTCCGGGCAAGGTGCGGCAGTTGGTTTGGTCAATGCTCTCCACCAAAACCGGAGCCCCGTTGTTAGCCTCCACTAGCGCCGAGTCGGTCATCGTCTGGGCCAGGGCTGAGCGCGAAAGCCAGGGCTGGAACTCTCACGTGCTGGACTTGCACAGCGCTCCGGTAACGGCTGTGGCTTTTCAGCCCCAGTCTATGCTGTTGGCCTCAGCGGCTGAAGATGGCTGGGTTTGTCTGTGGAAGCAGGCCGCCCAAGCCGTCCAGGTTCTTGAAGGTGCCCCAGAGGGTTTTTCAACCCTGGCCTGGTCGCCCCAGGGCAAGCACCTGGCCGCCGGAGGCTGTGGGGGAGAGCTGATGGTGTGGACAAAGGCAATGGTCGGAAAGGGGTTTGGCGGATAGGGCTTTACCCCAAGCCGCACCACCGGCACCACAGATAAATCCCGCATCACCTGGTTTAATGCTCCTGACCAGGCCTGACACCTCAGCCCCAACGAGGTGGTTATCGCGTTTTACAGCAAAATTGAGCTATAATCATCCGGAATGATAATCATTATCAATTTGCTGTGTATGTTGATTCAGTCCCCTATGGAGTTTGCTGCACCCCCCGATGCGGATGGGGAGGTTGCCTTAGCCATTACTCACCGCCCCCGACGGCTGCGACGCACTGACGCTTTACGCCGCATGGTGCGCGAAACGGTGCTCACGGTAGACGACTTGATTTATCCCCTGTTTCTCATGGAGGGTGCAGGCCAGCATCAGGAGGTGCCTTGCCGCTGCCGCTCATGGTTGGATTGATGAAAAAACCCTCATGCTCGAAACACTAACTAGCATTAAACGAGCCGGAGCGGATGTGATTTTGACATATTTTGCCAAAGACGTAGCCAGGATTTTATCTGGGAAATAGTTTTGAGTTTTGAATTCCCCTCCTGGGAGGGGTAGGGGTGGGTTTAAGGATTTTGAATTTTGAACTCCACCCCTCCCTCTTCACCTCCAAGAAGTTTTTAAGGAGTTTCCTATGGTCTATTTTCTTCCCATGCGCCGAACGGTCTTACTGCTGACATCCTCCATCGCCATTGCCCTGGGCAGTTGTGCCGCTGGCCCTGGAGATGTCAGCGAGGCTGAGAGCACCACCGAGGCCAGCGGCCTGACGGTGATGACCACAATTCTGCCGATGACGCAATTTACCACTGCGGTGGTGGGCGATCGCGCTGAGGTGGTGCCGCTCATGCCTACTAACGTAGACCCCCACGATTTTCAAGCCAGCCCGGCGGCTGTCCAGGCGTTAGCCAGTGCCGATGTGCTGGTTAAGAACGGCCTGGACATGGAAGCTTTCCTGGATGATTTGGTTACTAACGCGGAGAATGCCAACCTGGTGATGATCGATTCCAGCCAGGGCATTGCTACGCTATCTAACGAAGCGGTGGAAGGCCACAGCCCTGGCAAAGCCGAGCAGCATGACCACGACCACGCAGAGGGCGAAGCTCATGATCATGACCACGGGGAAGGCGAAGCCCATGACCACGGGGAAGGCGAAGCCCATGACCACGCGGAGGGCGAAGCCCATGATCACGCGGAGGCGGGTCACCATCACCACGGCGAGTTTAACCCTCACATTTGGCTTGACCCTAAGCGGGCCATCCAGCAGGTGGAAAACATTCGAGATGGTATGATTGCCGTTGACCCAGAGGGCCAGGAAATTTATACGGCTAACGCTGCGGCGTTTATTGCCGAGCTAGAAACGCTGGACGCTGAAATTACTGATAAACTGGCTCCTTTTACGGGGCAGACCTTTGTAGCTTTTCATGACTTTGCTCCCTATTTTGCTGAAAGCTACAACCTCCAGGCTGAGTTTCTGGTGGATGTGCCTGCCGAAAACCCCTCCCCGGAGGATGTTAAGCGCGTGATGGATACGGTAGAAGCCTCTCAACTCAAGACCATTTTGACGGAGCCCAGCGCTGGGGAAGAAGCCTTCATCACTATCGCTAAGGATTTGAACATTCAGGTGGGGCTGTTTAATCCCATTGAAGTTGGCGGCCCAGACGCCGCACAACCCGACTATTACCTCACGACCATGCGAGAAAATGTAGCTAACCTGGTGGCTTCTTTTGAGGGAGCAACGGCGGATTCTGCTCAATTGTGGGTGCCTGGGGGACAATTGGCAATGGCTACGATGGCACCTCAGGGGGTGACCCTAGGGCTTTACGGCGTTGCTTGGCCGCGTGAGGGACAGACTATTGCCAGGAAACCAGGGTTTTATGGCGATCCATATGTCTCACTAGCCTCAAACATGCTGTAGGAGAGTTGCGATTGAGCGCCCAGGTCTTGGTTGTTGAGGGGCTAACGGTTTACCGCGATGCTTATCCGGCTGTGCAAAATGTTTCCTTTGCCTTAGGAGAAGGCACCGACACGGCCATTGTTGGCCCCAACGGTGCTGGTAAAAGCACGCTTATTCAGGCAATTTTAGGCATTTTACCCCGGCAGGCGGGAAAAGTGCTGTGGTTAGGCCATCCCCTGGGCCAGAGGGGAACGCTACCTGGGCTGGTGCGCCAGCAGATTGCCTACTTGCCCCAAAACTTTTTGTTTGACCGCCGCATCCCCATCACCGTCAACGAATTGGTGGCCCTTGGTTGGGATGACCTGGGGCCAAAGCTGCCCTGGGCTAACCACCGCCAGCGCCGCCTTGCCGTTTACCGGGCCCTGGCTGAGGTTGATGCCCTCCACCTTGGCCCCCAGCCCATTGCCTGCCTTTCTGGTGGCGAAATGAAGCGAGCCCTGCTGGCCTATTGCCTGGTGCGCCCCCGCCGACTGCTGATTCTCGATGAGGCCCCGGCTGGTCTGGATGCGCGGGGAGAATCGGAGTTTTATCAGCTTCTCTACCAGCGCAAGCAAGACCAGGGTTGGGCCATTCTGCAAATCTCCCACGACCTGGACATGGTGCGGCGGCACTGCGATCGCGTCCTCTGCCTAAATCGCTCTATCCGCTGCCAGGGCACCCCAGATGATGCGCTATCCCCAGATAACTTAGCCGCCGTCTATGGCTCAGAGTTTGCGCGGTATCGGCATCAGCATTAATCAGACCATGCAATACGCCACCCCCCTCTACCCTCCTATCCTCCTACCCTTTCACTCCACCATCCCTATGCCCTCTGACATCGCTCGCGTCATTGACCTCCTTCAGCTTCCGTTTATGCAGCGGGCGTTGCTGGGTGGCGTGCTAACGGGCTTGATGGGCGGTTTGATGGGGAGTTTTACAATCTTGCGGCAGCTTTCGTTCTTCAGCGATGCGCTAGGGCATTCGGCCTTGTTGGGCATCAGCATTGGGCTGCTGTTAGGGATGAGCCCAGGGTCGATGCTGTTACCCTTTGCCGTGGTGTTTGGGTTGGGGGTCATTTATTTGCTAGAACGCACCCGATTGTGGACAGATGCGCTGTTGAATATCGTCTATTCCTCATCTCTGGCCATTGGGGTAATTCTGTTGACGTTTGTAGGGCAATACAAGGGCGGCATCAGCAGTATTTTGTTTGGGGATATTTTGGCCGTGCGGCAGGCGGATCTGGTGATGAGTGCGGTGCTGCTTGGGGCTTGTGTCGGGTTCATTGGGTTGACGTTGCGATCGCAAATCCTGCTGACTCTGCACGAGCCGTTGGCCATTGCGCGAGGAATTTCCGCCTCTGCCCATCGCACCGCCTTTATTGTGTTGTTGTCGCTGGTGGTGGGTATATCGATCAAAGCCGTTGGCGTGTTGTTGATTAGCGCCTTTGTCGTTATCCCCGCCTGTGCAGCGCGGTTGTTGAGTCGTACTTTTACAGGCTACATCCTACTTTCTGCTTTGTTGGGAGCCACTGGAGCTGTGCTAGGTATGGTGGTTTCGGCCTTTTTGGATTTGCCCTCTGGCCCGGCCATTGTGACCATGCAACTGGCCATTTTTCTGGTTGCAGTGGCGTTACCCCGGTCAAAAGCCCAGCAGATTTAGCGGGCCTCCAGAAATGGGTAGGGCTCAACCCTGGGGCCATCGCTAGGCCGCTGGGCTTGGCGATGACGCTTTCCGCCGAGGGTCAGGCCCAGCCACCTTCGGCAGATTCCTAAGTTTTGATAATGATTATCAGACGCATTGGCTGAATGGGATACTGTGGTCGGGCAATGACATTACGAGGGTTCTATGTCTTTAACCATCGATGCATCTTTGATTCAGCAGGCTGAGCAAGGCCAGGTAGATGAAGCCGGTTTTGTAGACAGCATTCGCCAATCCCTGCCCTACGCCTGGAGCATTGTGGATGGGCTGGCCCAGGCAATTCATACTGACGGATTGGCCTGGGCCGATCATGCCATTGCGCCACCCAGCGAGCAGGCCAGAGGGCAACTGCTGCGGATGGTGGGGGGCGATGCCATTCGCGCTGCTGTGGAGCGGCACTTCAAGGTCAAACTGGCGTTTCAAAATTGCCATCGCCTGGCGGCTTTTCGGCTAGATAGTCTGGATTCGGCGGCCTACCGCAACTTTGTCTCAATTCGCAGCCAAATTCTGAACCAAACGCCAGAGCTAACAGACTGCTAGACAACCAGCAAGTACCTGGGTGTCATTAAACCGGAAGTACTGGTGGATGGGACTCTCTGGGCGACCAGGCTGGAGAGCACCACGGGATTGAGGACTACCTGCTTCAGACATCCGAAGCAGATAGTCCTTAGCCGAAAAGATTTAGTCCCTTACCTCGCACCGCACACCGCTAAGGCTATGATCAAAGCTAGGGTTAGCCTGGGTGCTAAGCCTGTAGTGTTGATGTAACCGTTGCAAGCGTTTCGGTATTGTGGCCACCAGAAAACCCTCCAGCAAAGGCGGCAGCAAGCCCGATGACAGCCCGGCGGCCAGCCCGGCGGCCTTAGGGGGGAGGGGGTACAAAGTGCAGGTATTTTATCTGGCGGCCCGCAGCAACAATCCCAATGCGCCCAT
>CAYUBC010000273.1:0-5785 GCA_964442885.1 uncultured bacterium
GAGGACACTCAACTTCTGCGCGACATCGACGCAGCCCTCTTGAAACGGGGCATTGCGCTCCCTAGCCAACTGCCCTCTACCCCTAGCAAGGGTTAGCGATAATGCTGACACTACTGGGGTAAATGGTCGGGATCAATGCCCTGGGAGCGCAGAAAAGCAGACAATCGCTCAGCCCGCTCTCGTTCTTGTTCGGCTCGTTCTCGTTCTTGTTCGGCCCGCTCTCGCTCTTGTTCGGCTCGTTCTCGCTCTTGTTCGGCCCGCTCTCGCTCCTGCTGAGCTTGTTCATCACCCGTTGGCAGCACGGCCCCAGTGGGGTCACACCAGCGTAGCCAGCTATCCTGGCGGCCTTCAAATTCACCTGTCCAGAGCGTTAACCCCAGGCCTACCTGCTCTAGCCAGGTAGCCTCTATTTCCAGGTAGTGAGTGCCGCGCAACTCAAAAATTCGCAGGGGTGAACGACTCAATTGCAGGCTGGGATCGTATACCGCGTAATAGCTGACGCGCATTTGCTCGTAGGTTTCTAACTTACGACTCAACTCCTGGCCAACCTTGTTAGAGACCACCTCAATCACAATTTCTGGGGGCTTACCAAACAGCCACACCAGGTAGCAGCGGTTTTGCTTTTCCCACCAGGCTTCGGGCACCTGCACATTAAAGCTAACGAACACATCGGGCACAATGGCAGGTTGGCTAACGGTGTGATAAATGCCAACATTGGCTGCCGCTAGCAAGGGGCGATCGCTCAAATTGCTGTAGAGGCAACTGGTGAGGAGACGCTGCTGCTTTTCAGAGGGAAAGTTATCCACCGGCGTATCATCCTCGGTGATCAGCTGGCTGACATCTGGAGCGAGACTGTCATCGTCTGAAAGCGCAACGTGTTCATCCGAAACGGTAACTTGGTTAACCATAGCCAACTCCACTTAGCCCAGAGAGCGATTACAACTACCGCATGCTCATTCAATTGTAATCGCTTAAATCTACCCCTTCCTTGAGTTCCATTCCAAACTCACTCTCTCACTCACACCCCCTTCCCTTTTCGTTTTTCCCTTTTCGTTTTCCCCTCTTCTTTTTTTCTCTTTTTCCCCCTACTCATACTCCCGTGTTCCCGCCGCAAATTGAAGCACCATCGGAAAGCCCCCCTCCTGGTGGTACTTATCCGCCCAGGCTCGCAGTAGGGTATCCAGTTCTTGAAGGGCTTCCTGACGACGGTCTAAATCAATATCAAACACTTCAATACCGCGCAGCACGCCCTCTTCATTACGTACCCAAGATTGCAAAATACTGAAATAACGAGCTACGTCATCAATCATGGCAAAGACCCGCTCCCGCTCATCCTTAGGAGCGTAGGATTCACTAGCCAGGGCAAATAGGGGAATATCCACCAGAGGCGAATCAATTTGAATTACCGTACCCGCATGTAATAGACGAAATTTAATGTGCAGCATCAGCGCGTCACTAAAGGGCATGCGCTGGTTTTCGGTCAACTCGGATTGGGAAAGATCGTGGAGCATTTCAACTAGTTCATTGAACTCCACCTGGTCTAAAATGCGGGCCTTTGGGGAACCCAATGGCAGGCTATCTTCGATCGCTTTGCGCTCACCTGGGGTCAGACCAGGGAGCCTTACACGGGGCTCTTGATCCCTACAGGGAAATTTCTCCTGCCAGAGAAAAGGCACGGCAATTAAATAATAAGGCTCTTTTGAATTAAGGGCTTTGAGGCTTTGCCCATCAGCGATCGCGGTCTGAATTTCCTTAACAATAGCCTTTACCCGTTTTGGCTCAACATGATATAGAAATCCTGTTTTACGGATATTTTCACCCTGTTCAATAAAGGTGCTGTAGATCGCTAATTTAGCGGCTGTAGTGGCGGCATCTAAAAAAGCACCGTAGCGATGCCCTCCCATTTTCATGGTGCCCATAGCCAGGTGAAGCAAAATCCAATCGGCAGGGCTGTTATCTACCACTTTTGATAGGTCTTGTTTGAGTTGAAGAGCGATCTCAGACTGCTGGCTCACAATGCTACAACTACCATCTACATATCGATAAAAAATGACTCAGTTTCAGGGATCATTTAGCTAACAGATTACGGCTCTTCTCCGACGCAACCTGGGAGAGAGAGCCAGCATCACATCATAAACTTTGCTGTTCAGCCAAAGCAGGGAACATGGCTTCAAGCCTGGCCACGGCTCTAGCCTTAAAGCCTGGTTACCGCCTGGACTCTAAAGAATAGCCTGAGTTTCCTAAAAACGCTCAAATCATTGCAGCCCCTCAGCAATTCTTATTTTAGTTCTGGGTGCTTCTCTGTCCCCACCGGCGGATCGGGTATGAGTTTCCTGATTAACCTTTACCCAGTGATCGGCTTTGTCCATGCACCCTGGCGGCTGGGTTAACGAGCCCTTAGCCCGGTGGGTCAGCAGGAGCTTCGACAGGGGACTCGGCGGGTGTTTCAGCGGGCGTTTCAGCGGGGGCGTCGGCTGGGGTTTCGGGCCCCTCTGTAGGCTGGGCAGCGCCGCAGTAGGTGTTAACTTCATTGATCAACTGCGCCTCAGTTTGAGAAAGCTCCTCAATGGCGGCCACAGCGTTAACGGTTTGCTGCTGAGATTCCTCAATTTTGGCAGGCAAATCAGCCTCAGACTGAACGGTAACCACCAAATCCATAGCTTGGCTGGCTTCCTGAAGGGCGGCGCTAAAGCCCCTCACGACCTCCACATAACTAGCTCGAAACTGACTCAGCGTTTCGTCTTCTAGGGAGGTAGCTTCTAAATCGGCCACCAAGCCATCTAGGTTGGTGACGACCTTATCCACCGCTGCGGTGTATTGGCTGGCTGCCGCTTTAATGTCTTCTAAATTTTTGACTTGGGCCGCATTCTCACTGAATGTCTGTATTTCAGTTTCAAAATCCTGCATAAATCCCTGAGTTTGGTTGACAACCTCAGCTAGCTCATTACACTGAGCCACTTTGGAAGAACCACACCCAGTTAAAAGAAGCATAGCCACGCCCCCCAGAGCCCCCAGCCAATAGCGAGGACGGCCCCTGGGTACGGTTATTTTATGAATCGCTGCTGTTGCCATAGCTGCCGCCGTTTATAGGGGTACGGCTTCAAGTTTTACCTCGTCTTGGGCGGCTTTACAACCAGTACCCAAGGGGGGTGATTTCTGGGCCTATCCCTGGGCATGGCTAGGCGAGGGACAGACACTACTGATAGGATCAGTCTATGGGTATGGCTACTTAGACGAAAATCGGCGCTAAATTCTTAAATTATGGTCGGCTTTGTAGGGTGTTGAACCTGGCAGAGGTCTGGTGTAAGGGGCTATATCTGCGATATCTTGATTAATCTATTAGCTTCATAGATCTATGCCAACGCCAGCGGAGTTTCTTGTCGCTACCCAGTGGGCCGGTATCGGTACTCTGGCTCTCGCCGCCCTAGCGGCCCTAGGATTTGCCTTGAAATGGGGTATTCGGTTTCGGCTGGTAGGGGCGGCGGGGTTTGCCGTCGTGTTAACTGTGGGGTTATTGGGCCTCAGTTTTGAGCCCTTTACCCGCACTGTTGTACCTGGGGCGGTGCCCCATGCCACTGTGTACGACTCCGGCGCTAGCCAGATTGTCATTGCGGTGCCCTCTACCCTGCCGCCAGAGGCTCTGGAGGCGACGCTGCGACAGGCGGCTAGCAATCTATTCAAACCCTACCGTCTGGGCGTGCCGGGCCAAACCCCTACCCTGCGTGCCCGTGCCATTGTCCACGAGCCGGGCGGCGTGTCTAGGCTGCTCTACCTGGGGCAAGTTCAGCCTGGCCCAGACAGGGCTACTCAAGACTTCATCGTCCAACTCTCACCGGATTCTATGTCCTGACAGCGTTCCAGGCGATTACAAAAGCATCCATACCCCATGCACAGGAAACCTGTGCCCTGCTCTACGCCTTGCAACAGTACCCGATTGGTCTACCCCTACTTGATGCCTATGACTGCTCAGCCCTTGTCTACCCTTGCCATTGCTCCGGCTCAGGTCGTTCGTGGAGAGGGCATTTTAGCAACTCAAACAGAGGCTATCGCAGCGCTAGGACAGCGCCCCCTGGTAGTAGGCGGTGCCCACAGCCTGAAGCGAGTCCAGTCGTGGGTAGATAGTCTATCCACGGTTGGACTGAGAGCGCACACAGCCCTCTACGGCACCGACTGTAGCGAGGCGGCCCTGGCCCGCTTGCAAAGTGTGGCCGTTACTCACCAGGCCGACTGTATCCTTGGCCTGGGCGGCGGCAAAGCTCTGGATACCGCCAAGCTGCTAGCCTTTCAGCTGGGCTGCCCGGTGGTTACTATCCCAACCTCTGGAGCCACCTGCGCCGCCTGGACAGCGCTCTCGAATGTTTACTCCGAGCAGGGTGCCTTTCGTTATGATGTTGCCCTGCCGCGCTGCCCTGATTTGCTAATTCTCGACTATGGGCTGGTGCGTACCGCCCCCCGCCGTACCCTGGTGGCCGGCATTGGTGATGGGTTAGCGAAGTGGTACGAGGCCTCGGTGAGCAGCGGTGCCTCTGAGCAAACGTTGATTATTTCAGCGGTGCAGCAGGCTCGCGTGCTGCGAGATATTCTCTTTCAAAAAACTCCCGCAGCCCTGCGTAACTGGGGTGGCCCAGACTGGCGCGAGGTAGTGGATGCAACGGTGCTGCTGGCCGGAGTCATCGGTGGCATGGGTGGTGCCCAGTGTCGCACGGTGGCCGCCCATGCCGTCCATAATGGATTGACGCAACTTGCGGCTGGCCACGGTACGCTACACGGCGAAAAGGTGGCCTACGGCATTTTAGTGCAGCTGCGGCTAGAAGAGATGGGCGGCAAGGCTACCCTGGCTACCACAGCACGACAACAGCTGATTCAGTTCTACCGAGCCACGGGGCTGCCTAAGTCGCTGGCAGATCTGGGTCTGGGGGAGGTCACCCTGGCCGATCTCCAGCGGGCGGCTGAGTTTGCCTGCCGGGAGGGGTCAGATATCCATCATCTACCGTTTACCGTTAGCCCCGATGCGCTGATGGCGGCTATGGTATCACCGCTCAGCCCAGAACTACGGGAACGGCCTCGTCCGGTGTCTTCTTCTACGGCTATGTCGGAGGTACAGCCATGAGTCTCAGTTGGCTTCAGCCTGCCCAGCGGGTTAGCAACTTGCCCCCCTACGTGTTTGCCCGGCTAGATGAACTAAAGGCCCGGGCTCGCGAGCAAGGGCTGGATTTGATTGACCTGGGCATGGGCAACCCCGATGGCCCCACGCCTGCGCCGGTGGTTGAGGCGGCTCAACGGGCCATTTGCGATACGGCCACCCACGGCTATCCCCCCTTTGAAGGCACCGCCAGCTTTCGGACAGCGATTACCGATTGGTATGCCCGACGCTACGGCGTGCAACTTGATCCCAGCGCCGAAGCCCTGCCGCTGCTGGGTTCTAAGGAGGGCATTACCCATCTGGCGATGGCCTTTATCAATCCTGGGGATTGGGTGCTGGTGCCAACGCCTGCTTACCCGGCTCACTTTCGCGGCCCGTCGATCGCAGGCGGCCAGATTTATCACCTCCACCTCAATGCCGCCAATCATTGGCTAATTGACTTCGAAGCCATCCCCCCAGAGGTAGCCCAGCGCGCCAAGGCGCTGTTCTTTAACTACCCCAATAATCCCACCGCCGCTACAGCCCCGCGCAAGTTCTTTGAGGCCGCCGTAGAGTTTGCCCACCGCTACCAAATCCTGCTGGTGCACGACCTTTGCTACGCTGAGCTGGCCTTTGATGGCTACCAGCCCACCAGCCTGCTGG
>CAYUBC010000274.1:0-5768 GCA_964442885.1 uncultured bacterium
AAACCTAGTATATCGATGTCTTTAGGAAACGCAATTGCCTGACATCATAGCGAAGCTTCGGAGCCACCGAGGACAGCAGGAGCAGGCCGACAGCAACCCCGCCACTCATACTGGTTCAAATTCAAAATTCCTTACCCACCCCTGCCCCTCCCAGGAGGGGACGGCCATCCAAAATGCTCCTCATTCCCATCCTGAAAACAATCTAAAGATTGCGGATCCATCCCAATCCGTGTGTTGCGGAATACCTGCACCTCAGAAATGACCAGCCGATAATCTAGCCAAACCATAGACGCCTGGCGTGTGGAGTCGCTGGGGTCTCGGTTAGTGCCCAAGGTTCGACTACCTACCAAACTAATGAAACTACACAATGGGTTAAAGCCGCCTGCTCATGGGGGCTCGGTGCCGCGGGTTGTGATTATTGGCGGCGGCTTTGCTGGCGTGGAAGCCGCTAGGGCGCTGGGCAAAGTGTCGGCGCAGGTAACGTTGATTGACCGCACCAACCATCATCTGTTTCAGCCGTTGCTGTACCAGGTGGCCGCCGCTACGTTGTCGGTGGATGATATTGCCTCCCCAATTCGGCAACTGTTTCAAAATCAAAAAAATACGCGGGTGCTGATGGCCGAGGTGACGGATATCGACCCGGTCGAGCAGCGCGTGCTGATGGGCAGTCAATCCATCCCCTACGACTACTTGGTTCTGGCAACGGGGGCGCAAAAAACCTATTTTGGCAATGACCACTGGGCTAAGGTGGCACCGGGGCTCAAAACCGTTGAAGATGCGATTAATATTCGCAACCAAATTTTGTTGGCCTTTGAGCAGGCCGAAGTTTGTGACGACCCGCAAGAGTGTCAGGAACGGCTGACCTTTGTGCTGGTCGGCGGTGGCCCCACCGGAGTTGAGTTGGCGGGCACCATTGCCGAGATGGCCCGACTGACCATTGATACCGAATTTGACGCCATTGACCCGACTACCCTGCGCATTGTTCTGGTGCAGGCTGGCCCGCGCATTTTGCCGATGTTTACCGAAACCCTGTCGGCAGAAGCTCAAAAGCAGCTTGAGCGGCTTGGGGTTGATGTGCAGCTCAATTCACGGGTTAAGGATGTGGACGAAACTGGCGTGGTGATTGGTATTAGCCAGCCCGATGGCAACCTAATCGACCAACGAATTAACTGCCGCAATGTTTTTTGGACAGCGGGCGTCCAGGCCTCCCCAGCGGGTAAATGGCTGGGGGTGGAAACTGACCGGGCAGGCCGCATCAAGGTCAATCCGGATTTATCTGTGCCTGGCCTTCTCAATGTCTTTGCCGTGGGCGACACTGCTGCAATGGAATCGGACGGCAAGCCCGTGCCTGGTCTGGCTCAAGGAGCCATGCAGAGCGGGCGCTATGCCGCCAAAGCGATTGCCGCCAAACTGACCGGCAAGCCAGCGCCCGCCCCATTTGTCTACAACGACCTGGGCAGCATGGCCACTATTGGTCGTACCTTTGCGGTGATGGAAGCTGGATCCCTCAAGTGGAGCGGTCTGCCTGCTAAGCTGGCCTGGCTGGCGGTGCACATTGCCGTCCTCAACCAGCTTGAAAACCAGCTTTCCGTGCTCTTGCAGTGGGTGTGGACTTACCTGACTAAGGAACGCGGAGCCCGCATTATCACAACTCCGGTAGCCACGCCCGATGCCCTACTGCCCCGGCTTCAGATGGAAAGCCCTAAGTGATTTTGGATTTTGGATTGGCGATTTTGGATTTTGGATGGCCGTCCCCTCCCGGGAGGGGTAGGGGTGGGTTACGGATTTTGGATTGGCGATTGGGATGGATTATCCCTGGCCTGATGTCTGGTGCTTGCCAATCGCTAGGGCGGCGTTTTGGCCGCCAAACCCAAAGCTGAGGCAGAGGGCTACATCAATCTGGCCGGGGCGGGTTTGCTCGACTAGGTTGGGATAGATGCCTTTGCCTAACTGGCCGATGTTGGGAGGGAATTGCTGCTGCTGGAGGGCCAGCAAGCAAAATGCGGCACCGATTGCTCCAGATGCACCCAGGGTGTGGCCCGTCGCGCCTTTGGTCGAGCTTATGGCCGGTAGATGGGGTAGACCATCCGCAATCAGGCTGGCTTCGTGGGCATCGTTAAGTCGGGTAGCGGTGCCGTGGGCATGGATGTAATCCACCTGCTCTGGCTGGAGCCCGCTGCGACTTAGGCAGGTGCTCAGGGCCAGGCGACTGCCGCCCTGCTGCGGATCGGGGGCCGTAATGTGGTGGGCATCGGCACTGAACCCAGCGCCCAAAATCTGGCCGTAGGGCTTGACTCCAGAACGCCTGTGCAGGGAATCTGCTGACTCCAGCACCAAAACAGCCGCCCCTTCGCCCAGGACTAAGCCTTCGCGGTCGGCAGAAAAGGGGTAGCAGCCCGTGGTGGCCAGCGCCCCGATCTGCTGAAATCCGGTCAATGTGAGGGGGGTAATCGGGGCTTCCACAGCGCCGACCATCACCCGCTGGCACTGGCCCCGGCGAATTAGGTCAACCCCCTGGGCAATGGCCAGCAGCCCTGTGGCACAGGCCGCCATGGGGGCCAGCACCGGGCCGGTAGAGCCAATCTGTCGGGCGGTGGTGATAGCGGCCATGTGGGGCAGAGTGGCCAGCCAGTCTTGGCCCGACGGAACCACACTAAGGGATAGCCATGCCTTGGCCCAACCTTCCCAAGCGCCTTGAAAGCTGCGACTGGAGCCAATTACCACGCCACAGTCGGGCAGCGGGGGGCTTAGCCCTGCATCGGCGATCGCCCCGGCCACAGCGGGAGCCAGTAAAGCCTTCACCGTGGCTGGATGCTTACCCATCATGCCCAGCGGCAGTCCAGGCAGGTCGGGGAAGGGCTGGCGCAGGCTCAAGCCTGACTCACCAGCCAGTAATCGTTCCCAGGTGAGGGCAACGGATGGCCCTAGGGCGGTCACTAACCCCAGCCCTGTGACAAACACCATTGGCTTAGTTGGTCTTGAGATTGTCCAGTCCCTCAATCACCCGGGCCGATTCGATGCGATCGCCCTGCTGAACCCCATCAACCACCTCCAGACCCTCGGTTACATAGCCAAACACCGCGTAGCTACCATCCAAAAAAGGTAGGTCTGCCAGGGTGATGTAGAACTGAGATGAGGCCGAGTCAGGAGCTTGGGATCTGGCCATGGCCACCGCGCCACGCCGATGGGAAAGCTGAGGAGCCGCATTAACCTTAGCTTCCTCAAAGGTTTGGCTGTAGATTAGCGTGTCTTCTCCCTCTGGCTTAATCTCCAGGGGAATGTAGCGAGGGGCTTGGGTGTCCGGGTCGATAAAGCTACCCGTGCCTAACTGCTGGGCCGGAAAATTCGGATCCTGGCTCTGCGGATCGCCACCCTGCACGACAAAGGGCTGAGGTTCGCGCACCACCCGATGGAAGGAGAGGCCGTTGTAGACGCCACGGTTGACTAAATCCACAAAGTTGCCAGCGGTAATCGGCGCGTTGGTGCCGTCAATCTCTATGCGAATCGGTTCGCCATTGACCATGAGTTCGACTGTGGCCGTACCTTCCAGTCTGGGCAGAGCCGGATCAATTTCGGCTGGCGCGGCGGCTGTTACCGATTCGGTGGCGGCTGGCTCAGCTGGTGCCTCAGCCGTTGTGGAATCCACTGCGGTGGAGGCACAGGCCCCCACCCAAAGGGCCAGCAGCGCGGCCAGTGTGACCGTAAACAAACGGGTATTCAGTCCCATAAATCCTTTGCTCCGAACATAGTGTCACCGACTCCCCATCATAAACAGGCGGCTGAGTTTCTGTGGAAGGGGTTAGCATCCGCCCAGCATAGAAAGCCAGGACGTGAAACAGTCTCATTACCTGTCAGCGGCCTTTCCTCTAAAGCCCCTCCAGCGGTACCTGGAGGAACCGGGCCAGTTCCGCCCCCTGATTTTCCAATTCAGACAGAGGAATAGGCTGTCCGACACGGGTGAGAGGAATGTCAGTGCGGCCTTTGAGCTTCAAGTAAAGGGCGCGACGGGGATTCAGCCCTTCTTTGATGTCTACGCGAATGGCCGTGACGTCTTCCAGGGGTTGTTCGATGGCAATCCGTCGATTTTTGCCCAAAAAGCCATTACGAACAATGCGTACCTGATCCGAGGCTTTATCAAATTCGTTGTAGCCGCCGCCCACGTCCAGGGCAATGACCAGCCACAGGTAGGTGGCCATCACCAGAGCGGCCACGCCATAAAACCCCATTGCAATGCCCTGGGGAATAAATATTAACTGAGTTGGATCCGAAAAAGGTAGAAGATTCACCTTTAGATAACTGGACAGCCCCGCCAGAAAAAAACCTGCGCCGCCGCCGGTCAGCACCACTGCCCAGAATATGTTGCTGGGTCGCCTGGCTCCCAAAACGTTGCGCTTCAGGGCTTGAGGCTCAAGGGAAGAAGCAGAGGCAGTCATAGTAGTCCACCGATAAAAAGCTTGATAACTACAAGGATAGAACGGTGTCTTCCTGAGAAATTACGTGTCAGATTGTAAAATTTTTGAACACTCCTTATCATAAATAGAAACTTGCCTTTCTGAAGCCTGGCTTCACAGAGGCTGTTTGGGTGTCCTCAGGCGGGTGTGAGGGGTTGGAGTGAAAATTATTATTCTCTCTGACTCTAATATCTGGAATACTTATACCTATCAACCTTGCCCTGAGGCTAGGCTCCGCTGGGTTCTTCTGGATCCAGACGAGCTAACCCGATATGGACTAGATGTCATATAAAGAGGATTTGACATGACCATAGCAATGGGACGTGCGCAAGCCCAGCGAGGATGGTTCGACGTCCTTGACGACTGGCTGAAGCGCGATCGCTTTGTGTTTATCGGCTGGTCTGGCCTACTGTTGTTCCCCTGCGCCTACATGGCGGTAGGGGGCTGGCTGACCGGCACCACCTTTGTCACCTCCTGGTACACCCACGGCCTGGCGTCGTCGTACCTGGAAGGGGCTAACTTTTTGACCGTGGCCGTTTCCACCCCGGCCAACAGCATGGGGCACTCGCTGCTCTTGCTGTGGGGGCCTGAAGCCCAGGGCGACTTTGTGCGCTGGTGCCAAATTGGTGGGCTGTGGAGCTTTATTGCTCTGCATGGAGCCTTCGGCCTGATTGGGTTCATGCTGCGACAGTTTGAGGTAGCGCGGCTGGTGGGTCTGCGGCCCTACAACGCGATTGCCTTCTCCGCCCCGATTGCGGTATTTGTGAGCGTGTTTTTGATGTATCCCTTGGGGCAGTCGAGCTGGTTTTTTGCGCCCAGCTTTGGGGTAGCGGCAATTTTCCGCTTCCTGCTGTTCTTCCAGGGCTTCCACAACTGGACGCTGAACCCCTTCCACATGATGGGAGTGGCGGGTGTGCTGGGCGGTGCCTTGCTGTGCGCCATTCACGGAGCAACTGTGGAGAACACCCTGTTCAAGGATGGCGAGAATGCCAACACCTTCCGAGCTTTCGAGCCGACTCAGGCGGAAGAGACCTACTCGATGGTGACGGCAAACCGGTTCTGGTCTCAGATTTTTGGCATCGCCTTCTCCAACAAGCGATGGCTGCACTTCTTCATGCTGTTTGTGCCAGTCACGGGCCTGTGGATGAGTGCGGTTGGGGTTGTGGGTCTAGGGTTGAACCTGCGGGCCTATGACTTTGTCTCCCAGGAGATTCGGGCAGCTGAAGACCCTGAGTTTGAGACCTTCTACACCAAGAACATTCTGCTGAACGAAGGCATCCGGGCCTGGATGGCACCCACCGACCAGCCCCATGAGAA
>CAYUBC010000275.1:0-5751 GCA_964442885.1 uncultured bacterium
GCCACGATGGCGTCTTCATCCCGGTAACCATGCAGATACTCATCCACCCACACTCGCCCATTTCCGTAGGTCACCAACTCGGTGAGCAGGGCGAAATTACCGGCAGAGTCCAGGTAGGCGTTAGCTGCCAGATGGGGCGTGGCCGCTAGAATCAACTCCCCCGCCTCGTAGTCCTGACGCCACACCACCGCGCCGTACTCATCCGCCAGGGCTACATCCTGGCCAGGGTTTAGCTCGTAGCGGCGGCGGGTCTGGATTTTCACCGGGCCAACCTCGCTGGTCAGGGTTTGGGAGAAAGGGGCCGCCGTAGTTGGCACCCTGGCCCCCAACACCACCAACCGATGGCCCGCCTCCAGCCATTGGGGCATCCAGGGTAGCAGCGCCGAGATGTCGGCCTCGCCCGCAAAGCCGGGCAGCACCGCCAGCAAGGTTTCCGGGGTGGCAGGGCGATTCTGCGCCAGGGTAATGGTAGACGCGGGTTCATCGTTAATTTGCTGAAGTAGCGCCTCAACCGGACGCTGCCACCGCTGCACCGCAACACCCTGTTGTTCCAGAGACGCATACCAGGCGCTATAACCCGCCGGGCCACGGTGCCAGGTAGAACCACTGTTGAGCTGGTTGGTAGCCGGTACGCCCAGCAGCAGCAAGCCCAGCAGCACCAGCGCTAGCGATGCCAGCCCCAGAGTACGGCGGTTCCAGACCCAGCGGCGAGTCATCACGAGGCAATCTCCTGGTAGGCGCGGCGGCAGCGTTGATAGGTTTCTTCCGTGGCCGGGGTCTGGCCAAAGGTGAGGCGTTCGTGGGTGCGAATCAACAGTTCGTAGGGGCGGCTGGGCTGGGCGGTAATGGCGTTAAGGTATTCGCCATCGGTGCGGCTAACCCGGTAGGGCACCCGGTCAGTATCGTTGAGCCGCACCAGGGCCGCCATGTAGAGGGCGGTGCAGGCTCCAGCATAGTCGCCTACCTGGGCCAGTTGCTGGGCCTGTCGCCACCAGTCCGCCGCCTGTCTTAGCGCTTCCTCCCTGGTCGCCGGTGGCTGGGTCATGCCGCGCCGTCGCCGTTGCTGATAGGTAACCACCCCTCGGTAAAGCAACCAACCAAGCCACAGCGCCAGTGCCGCAACCACCAGCCAAAACAGCCCACGGCCCAGGGGTTCTAGCCAGGGCCAGCGGGGTAGGTTGGGGCCATCTATATCCAGCTTTGACAGGTGATATTCACTCCACTCGCCCACGCGCTGAATGCCCTGGCCAATTTGCCAGGCTAGAGAACTGGTGCGGTGGGACGGGTTAGACATGAGGGCGGGGCAATGTTCTGCCCCATTATGGCTCAGAACCATGAATCGCCCACAGGGAAAGCTGGCTGTCCCTGGCTAGTACCGAAAGGCAGAAGTAAGAAGGCAGAAGGCAGAAGCGGAATTCCTGGTTACACAAGGGTTTCTGCCTCAGCGAATAGGCGAGTTATTTCCGCCTCAGAGTGCCAGATCAACGCCGGATCACGGGTCAGCGAGTGCTGACTCAAGTCTTGGCTTAGTGGTGATGATGCTCGTGACCATTGTGGCTATGCCCGTGATTATGGCTATGCCCGTGATTGTGGCCATGCTCGTGACCATGATTATGGCTGTGCCCGTTTGCCGCCTGCATTGCGGCCAGGCTGGGATTCACTACCAAGGCCTCGGCGTCTAGCAGGTCGGCAATGGGTTTATCGGCCCAGGTGGCCGCCATCGCCAGAAAATCAGGATGCTCGTTGACACAGGGCATTTGCACGTAGGTCACATCTGGACGTTTGCGGCGCAGGGCCGAGATGATGTGTTCTACATCCAGCAGGGTTTCGTGGTTTTCGGTGGCAAAGCCAATGGGCATAAATACCAGGGCGGTGGCACCTAAGTCGATCAGGTTGCGGGCGGCCAGAGCGGCGTTGGGCTGTGTCCACTTAATTAATGGCGTATCGTGGTTGAGCCAGCCCACGGAAGTGAGTGGGTATTTCTGAATCAGGCGATCCCGCACCCGGTCGTAGAGCTTCTGGCTTTCGTCGATGCCGGAGGTAAAGCCCTTGGCCTCGAAGGGACAGCCGTGGTTCATCAGCACAATGCCGGTTTGAGAGGGCAGGTGGGCTACGGCTAGGTCGCCCTGAATCTTTTCCTCGACCAGGTTGGCCAGCAAATCAATGTAGTCTGGCGCATCAAAAAAGGAGGGAATGTAGCGCATCCCCTTGACCCAGTGTTCGGTGCCATCGGCCAGTTGGGCCAGGGCGGCGTTGACCTGCTCCACCGCAATGCCGCTGGTAAAGATAGAATCCACCACCAGCAGGGGATAGATCAGCAGCTTGTCGTAGCCTTCCTGCTTGACCTGGGCCAGCACCTGCTCAGGCAAAAAGGGCTTGCAGAAGTTAAAGGCTTTGAATACCTTGACGCGATCGCCCCACCGTTCCTGCAAGTGGGCCTCAATGCCCGCTCGTTGGGCCTCAAAAATAGCATTGTGGGGGGAAATAAAGTTGCCGTGCTGGTGGCTCCACTCATGCAGGTCAAAGGCGGCCAGCAGCTTAGCTAGAGGGGGATATACCCAGGTGGGCACGGGCGCAAATTTAGCCGTCAGCAGGTTCAGCGCTTGCTCATTGTAGTTGGCAAAGTCGTCGTAGCTTTCAACTTCTCCATAGCCCATAAGTAATACGGCGACTCGGCTGGAGCTGGAGGAAGCCGATGGAAATTCAGTAATTGAAAGCGCTTTAGAAGTTACAACCATGCTGTCTGCAATTAGTGATGGGGTCTCCTACAGGCTAACATCCCCCCATAGGGGATTTCATTAACAAATTGGGAAGTTCTTCCCCCAGAGGGGTTTCTGAAGCCTGAGGCGGCCTGTATGGGCTCAAAACCTGGGTCGAAATCTATGGCTAATCTAGGAAATCTACGGTAAAACAGATAAAACTATAGCTACCTATGGTTTTTGAACTCGGTTCAAGGAGTACTCCACACTGCCTGGCTGAGGTCGTTGGTTGAGAGTTGTCTGGTTTGCCATTAATCAACGGTTGGTATTCAAAAAGCAGAGGTTGCTATGAGCTTGTATGCGGAACTTCATCGTCACCTGGGGGGCTCGGTGGTGCCCCGGGTGCTGTGGCGCTATTTTGAGCGCAATCGGCCCGATCTATCCAGCAAATTTGTAGACTACGGTGCCTTTGAGCAGTTTTATACCCAGCCCCGCAATACCCTGGCGGAATATTTAGAACTGCATACCCTGGTAGAAAGTGTGCAGACCCACGAGGCACTGCCTTACTTTATCTATCGCCTGATTCGCGGGGCCTATATCTTCGAAAACTTGGCCTATTTGGAACTGCGCTATACGCCCTACCTGCGCACGCCCGAACATTTGCCGCAAAACCAGCGCATTGAGGCGATGGCCGAAATTATTGAGGTTGTTGGCCAGGCCAGCCAGCAGCCCGCTTACCCAATTGTGACAAAGCAAATTCTCTGTATGCACTCGCGGTTGCCCTACGAGGTCAATCAGGCGATTGTGGAGCTGGCGGCGCAGTATCCTAACTATGTTTGCGCGGTGGATGTGGCCGGGGGAGATGCCCAGTACGGCGATCGCCTCGACGAATTTATCCAGCTCTACCAGCGCGCCCAGAGCCTGGGCCTCAAAACCACGGGCCACCTCTACGAAACCGTGGACGGCTGCCATCCCCAACTGCTGCCTTACCTGATGCGGATTGGCCACGGCATCCAAATTCCCCTCCAGCATCCCGAACTTTTGCCGGAAGTAGCGGCCCGGGGCCAGTGCCTGGAGGTCTGCCCGACCACTTACCTGAAAACCGGCACCCTGAGCGAAATTCACCAGCTCAAGCAAGTCTTCGACCGCTGCTTTGAGGCCGGGGTAGACGTTGCCATCTGCACTGATAACGCTGGCCTCCACAACGTGCGCCTGCCCTTTGAGTACGAAAACCTGCTCACCCATGACGTAATTGGCTTTGACGGGCTGCAAGCCTGCCAGGAAGCCGCCTTTCGCCATGCCTTTGCCTGGCCCCACAGCCTGCCGCCCAGTATGCTATTGACCGATATTTTGCAACCCGGCAAGGGGCAATCGCTAGAGGCTATTGAGCCATCGGAAGTGCTGGCCCTGTCTTAGCCAACCCGGCTCAATGCGGCGGCAGGTTCAGCGAGGGCTGACATAACGCTCTATTCTGGCCGTCAGGAGTTCTCACCAGAGGGCTGCCGTAGACACTGAAAGACCGGGAAGGATCGCTTCACCGGAAAGCGCTGCCGGGGCATCCATAACGTCCACTGGTCGGTCAGGGCGATAGAGTTCAAACTATCGAACACAACCCCCAGCTTAGAGCGCCGGTTCCAGGTTTCTAGCTGATAGGTTAGGTCGCTATTGCGGCGACCTGTGTTTCCGCCAGTGGGAGGCATAAGCACAAGTTCTCCTGCTGCGGTTAGCTCCAGGCGCAGATCCTGATTGGCCAGGGCAATTTGCTCAAACTGCTGGTGGGTAAGACGAATGACCGGACGCAGATCCAGAGTGAGGGCCGTCATAGGGTAGGGCAGAGCGCATGTCCCTATTATGAGGCAACCTCTAAACCAGGCCACAGATCTAGGCAGAACGTCCACACGCCCGTAGACTGGAACCTAGGATTTGTGCAATCAACGGGCAATTAACGGGGCGATATGGAAATTCTTTTTGTGGCAGCAGAGGCAGCGCCCCTGGCGAAGGTTGGTGGCATGGGAGACGTCGTGGGCTCCCTACCCAAGGTGCTACGTAGGATGGGGCATGATGTGCGGGTGCTGATTCCCTACTATGGGTTTCTGCCCGACAAGGTGGATATTCCTGCCGAGCCAGTGTGGCGTGGCACCGCCATGTTCAACGACTTTGCCATCTACGAAACTAAACTGCCCGACTCAGATGTGCCGCTGTATCTGTTTGGGCACCCAGCCTTTGACCCGCGCCGGGTGTATGCGGGGGAGGATGAGTTCTGGCGCTTTACCTTCTTTGCTAACGGTGCGGCTGAGTTCGCCTGGAACTACTGGAAGCCGCAAATCATCCACTGCCACGACTGGCACACGGGCATGATTCCGGTGTGGATGCACCAGTCGCCGGAGATCAGCACGGTTTTTACCATTCACAATCTGGCCTATCAGGGGCCGTGGCGCTGGCAGCTAGAGCAGATTACCTGGTGCCCCTGGTATATGCAGGGCCACAACACTATGGCCGCCGCCGTGCAGTTTGCTGATCGGGTGAACACGGTATCGCCCACCTATGCCCAGCAAATTCAAACCCTGGAATACGGGGAAAAGCTGGAGGGGCTGCTGTCCTTCATTAGCGGCAAACTCAGCGGTATCCTCAACGGCATTGATGTAGAGTCCTTCGACCCGGCTACGGATAACTTCATTGCTAAGTCCTTCACCGCCGATGCCCTGGAGAAGCGCCGCCCCAACAAGGTCGCCATTCAAGAAGAACTGGGCCTGGAGGTTAACTCCAAAGCCTTTTTGGTGGGGCTGGTGGGCCGCCTGGTGGAGCAAAAGGGGCTGGATTTGATTTTGCAAATTCTAGAGCGCTTCCTGTCCTATACCGACGCTCAGTTTGTATTGCTGGGCACGGGCGATCGCTACTACGAAACCCAGCTCTGGCAAATGGCCTCGCGGTTCCGGGGTCGCATGGCCACCTACCTGCTCTACAGCGAAGGGCTGGGTCGCCGCATCTACGCCGGGGCCGATGCGTTTTTGATGCCCTCCCGGTTTGAGCCCTGCGGCATCAGCCAGATGAT
>CAYUBC010000276.1:0-5747 GCA_964442885.1 uncultured bacterium
GGACGCGGTAATAGGCCGTGTGAAGGCGAAGCGGGCCGTAAAGCTCAACGTTAGCGGTGCGTTCCATTCGCCGTTGATGGCTGAGGCAGCGGCTACCTTCTCGGTGGCGCTGGAGGCCGTTGCGTTTCAACCCGCCCGGGTGCCGGTATTGTCTAATGTTGACCCAACGCCTACCACGGATGCAGCCCTGCTCAAGCAGCGGTTAATGCAGCAAATGACTGGGTCGGTGCGGTGGCGGGAGATTTCCCTGGCCTTACCTAGCCTGGGAATTGACACCGTTGTAGAAGTGGGGCCGGGGAATGTGCTGACGGGTCTGATCCGGCGCACCTACAAAGAGCTGGCTCTTGTTAATGTTGGTAGCCTGGCTGAACTTAATAGCCTGGGGCAGTAGAGAGTAGCCTATGTCCCGCGATCGCGAACCCGCTATTAACCTGGTGCTGTACCACCTGTTCAAATGGTCGGTGGTTAGCCCAATGCTGCACCTGTACTTTCGGGGCCGCATCCACGGAGCCGAGCAGGTGCCAATGCAGGGCAAGCTGATTGTGGTGGCCAACCACGCCAGCGACTTTGACCCGCCGCTGTTGTCTGCGGCGGTGCGTCGTCCGGTCTCCTACATGGCTAAGGAAGAACTCTTTGAGGTGCCGGTGCTACACCAGGCCATTCGGCTTTACGGTGCCTATCCGGTCAAGCGGGGCAGCCCCGACCGCAGCGCCATCCGCGAAGCCCTGAAGCAGCTTGAGCAGGGCTGGGCGGTGGGCATTTTTCTACAGGGCACCCGCACAGCCGATGGGCGCATTCCTAACCCCAAAATTGGCGCAGCGCTGATTGCCGCCAAGGCCCAAGCGCCCCTCTTACCCGTGAGCTTGTGGGGCACCCAGCAGATTTCGAACAAAGGCTCTGCCCTACCGCGCCCAGTACCCCTAACGATTCGCATTGGCGCACCAATTGCGCCGCCAGCCTCTACGCATCGCCCAGAACTGGAAGCGGTAACGGCGCAGTGTACCGAGGCCATTCATCACTTACACGATCTGGGCCGATGAGGGGGTTCTAGTACCGCTACGCGGAGGGCAAAATCCTTGGGACATCAGTGTTTCAAGCGTCTTGAACGGCAGGCTTATTTCTGCCGTAGTGTACTAGTCAACCACCAACGCTGGAATGCAGATTGGCCAATCTTGTCGTCAATTCTCCAGACCCTGGCGTTGCCGCAGCCAGGATCGCAACTCTCGAATCACAGCATTATCATCGTCGGTATCCTGACCAGCGTCCACAAAGCGTTGCAGGTCAGCCACAGACACCATTGGAAAAGCGGCACTAAACTCACAGGTCACATAGTCTCCATCCTGAAGCTGTTTGATGTCAACTGCCCTGGTTGTATATCGCCAGATTTCAGGCACCTGCAAAGCCCGATAAATCTCCAATCGCCGGGTTGAGGAACTGGTAATGTCTACTTCCACAACCAGATCAGGGGCTGGGTGGTGAGTGATATCCAATTTTCTACCCCGAATGCGACTGGCATTTTGAATATAAAAGCCTGAATCGGGTTCTACCCCTCGCGCTAAGTCTTTTCGATCTAGCGTTACAGAGCCAATCCCTCTCACTTTCATACTTAACTCTTCAGTCAGAGCAACAACAATTCGCTCCAGCAAATGCTTGATGAATTCATACAAATCAGACGGCATTGTAATTTCCAGCACTCCGCAATCGTAAGCTAGGCGGGAGGCTCGATGATCCCCCATATCGGCTAATAGGGCTTGATAGGTAGGCCAGCTAATGTTGTGCAGCATCACCCGTTGAGTGCTTGGTTGATTACGAGAATTTTGCAGCAGGCTAACCATAGGCCACGCAGGCAGATTGAAGAGTTTCTTGCTTCAATTTTAGGCCGGATGGTAAACGCTTACCGGGCCTCTGGTGCGGCTAAGGCGAAGTTTGTAGAAGCCTTTCAGCCAGTTGCTTTTTGGCAAGATGGCCCAGGGTTTGCATGGCTTGCTCCACACGCGCTGACCAAACAACGGCGGCATTGAGCCGAAAGCAGTTGCCATAGCACTGCCCAGAGGCCGAAAACATGATGCCAGGCGCGATCGCAATATCCTGAGCCATAGCCTCCTGGTATAGGCGCATGGCGTCAAACCCGTCGGGCAGTTCTACCCACAGCACGTGGCCGCCTGTGGGCCGGGTGGCGCGGGTTTCTGCGGGAAAGTAATCCAGAATGGCCTGCTGCATCCGGGCCATCAGGTCTTGATAACCCCGACGCAACTGGCGCAGGTGGCGATCGTAGCCGCCGTTGCCTAAAAAGGCAGCCACCGTAAGCTGGGCTGCCGCTGTCGTATTCTGGTTGATGATGGACTTCATCCGGGCTACTTCGCTGTGGTAGCGGCCCCCAGCACACCAACCCACCCGCAGCCCCGGCGAAAGGGTTTTGCTGACCGAGCTACAGTACAGCACCCGGTCTTCAGTATCAAAGGCTTTGATGGCCTTAGGACGCGGACTCTCAAAGTAGATATCGCCATAAACATC
Source organism: uncultured bacterium (assembly GCA_964442885.1). GTDB lineage: Bacteria > Cyanobacteriota > Cyanobacteriia > Phormidesmidales > Phormidesmidaceae > Nodosilinea. Next base: position 2,515 of record CAYUBC010000276.1, read on the forward strand.
GTCCTCAATCAGGGGTACCTGGTAGCGGTTGAGCAGCTCTACCAACTGCTTCTTTTTGAGATCTCCCATGCAGGTGCCGAGGGGGTTGCTGAAGTTAGATACCAGCATGCACACCTTCACCTGACCAGCCTGGAGCGCCTCTTCCAGGTGGGGCAGGCTAATCCCCTCGCGGGGGTGGGTGGGCAACGTCAGCGCCTTCAAATTGAGGCATTTCATCGCCTCTAGGATGGTGAAGTAAGTGGGCGATTCGATGGCTACGGTATCCCCCGGTTGGGTCAAGGCTTGCAGGCATAGGTAAAAGGCTTCGTTAGCCCCGTTGGTAATCACCATCTGGTCAGGGGATACCGAACAGCCTGCATCCAACATGCGCTTGGCGACTTCAGAGCGTAACTGTGGAACACCCAAAATAGGGCCGTAGGCATGGGGCAGAGTGCCGTTTTCGCGCAGTATTTTACTCATCAGCCGGTTCAGTTGAGCCAGGGGCAACAGTTCTAGGGCCGGTAGGGCCGCCCCCAACTGCACCAGGTGCTCATCACGCATGGCATTCATCACCTGAAAGGCCAGGGAAATATCAATATCGCAAGGCTGGCGAGGCGGGGCAGTGGCGGCAGGTTCCTGGGGTAAGTTGAGGGCTGTTTGCTTGACGTAGTAACCCGACTGGGGACGCACCAGCACCAGCCCCCGATCTTCTAGCACACGGTAAGCTTCTAGCACGGTGGACGTGCTAACAGACAGTTGCTCTCGCAGCTTACGCACAGAGGGCAGGCGATCGCCCGCCTGCAAGGTGCCATCGGTAATCAGCCGCTGCAAGCGTTCAGCGACTTGCTCATAAAGGATTTGGTCAGAGGAGAGGTGCAGGGGAGAGAGAGACATGGGAGAGGGCAGGGGTAAGATTTTGGATGTTGGATTGGCGATTTTGGCGGCTTTTCCCCTCCTGGGAGGGGCAGGGGTGGGTCATGCCTGGGAGAACAGTTGAGCTGTGGAGCGACCAGAACAGTCACTCAAAATCAAACTGTTACCCATACAATCTACGTCAATTGCCTCTGTTCGGAACGGCGATTGTCACAGAAAATTTAACCAGGCCGAATCGATTCGTGCTGTTCTTGCTGGGATTAGCCCTGAATTTGGAGGACAGCTCTATGAAACCCAATAGTTTGTACGCTCAGCTTGAGTTGATTGCTGAGGATTTTCCTGCCGCTGGATCGACATCCTTTGTCCCCGGTTCTAGCGCGACCCGTTTGCCGAAGCGGTATCTGCACCGCTTCGGGCGGGCGCTGGTCGCCTGGCTTTGTGGGTCTATGGAACCGCAAATTAAGGTGCGGCGCAACCGTCGCGGTCAGGTTCTGTTCCAGGTCTACGATCCGGTGGATCAAAAGCGCCATACCTTCTACTCTGAGCCAGAGCTGCGGACATGGCTTGACCAGCGGTACTATCAGTAGCAGGACGACCTGTAGAAGGCTCAACCGGATCCGCCTTTGTTACGCATCCTGCCTATGCAACAAGGCAGCTATAGCGGTTTCGCTGGTGTGAGGTACGTGTCGATGCCTATAATGCTTGTCTGGCAAGGCTTTTGGTGTACCTCGTCCGATCTGGAACTGTTATAGTGCTGGGCCGTCTTAGCCGTATTATTAATAGTGCTCCAAATTAGCAGCGTTCTAATCAGTAAGCGCATTGCTTAGAACTGCCTTAAACAGCATCCCTGAACAACATACTGTGCCCAGCGAGCTATGCACGTTACCTTCCTTAATTATTGTTGAGGGAAATATGAGCCAGATAGTTCGTTTTATAGCTATTGCTCTTGTTCCATTGAGTTGCATTGTTTTTACTCTATTTCAAACAATACAACCTGCAGCAACTATTACGCAATCAGCGATTGAGGCTCCACCCGCCGTAAAAATTGCTCAAAATATCGATTTTGAACGGCACTTTCAAGATCTGGGCATTGAGGGATCAATCATAATTGAAGACTCAAATAATAATCAGATTTATCAACATAACCCTCAACGCAATGAAACGGCTTTTTTGCCTGCATCAACTTTCAAGATCCTCAACTCTTTAATTGCGTTAGAAACAGGGGTTATTCCAGATGAAATTGCCGTTCTAACGTGGGATGGGATTTCGAGAAAATTTCCTCAATGGAATCGAGATTTGAATATGAGAGAGGCCATTAAGCTTTCTGCCATCTGGTTTTATCAAGTTTTGGCCCGTCGCATAGGGTATGAACGAATGCAACAATGGGTGACCGAAGTAGGTTACGGCAATCAGCAAATTGGTAGTAGTGAAGACATTGATAAGTTCTGGCTACAGGGAGAACTGCGCATTACTCCACAACAGCAAATTGAGTTTCTGCGTCGCCTATACAATAACGAGCTACCATTTTCAGAGCGCGCGCTTTCCATTGTTAAAGATATTATGATTATGGAGCAAACACCAGACTACACAATCACTGGTAAGACAGGATGGGTCGGTGTTGACAATGACGTAGTGCCGAAAATTGGTTGGTATGTTGGTTATTTAAAAAAAGGGGAGAATCCTTACTTTTTTGCCACCAATATCGATATTCAGAACGAGCAAGACCCATCGGCTCGCCTGGAACTGACACGTCGCTGTTTTAAGGAGCTTGGAGTGCTGTAATTGACTTGCCTCCAATACAATACAAAGGTTCAATCTATCTCCGTGGTTGTTTACAAACGGAGTAAGAGGCACACTGACTGTTAGCAAGGGGGCACGAGGTGAAAAACATCAGACATCGGGCTCTTAACAACTAGCACTTAACACCCGAAACCTAACCTTGGAGGTCATAACTGTGGCAATTCCTCTTATTCAAGTGGATGCGTTTACCGATCAGCCCTACGCAGGCAACCCAGCTGCGGTCTGTGCCCTGCCGGAGACTCAACCCGATGCCTGGATGCAGCGGGTGGCGCAGGAGATGAACCTGTCAGAAACGGCTTTTTTCTACCCCGAAGCAGATGGCTACCGACTCCGCTGGTTTACCCCAACGGTGGAGGTGGATCTCTGTGGTCATGCGACCCTGGCCACTTGCCATGTGCTTTGGACAGAGGGCTATTTAGGAGTTGAGCAACCCGCCAAGTTCTACACCCGCAGCGGCGTGTTGACGGCCCGCTGTCTAAACGAGTGGATTGAGCTTAACTTTCCGGCGAATCCGTCTCAGGATGTTGGGATTCCAGATGGGTTGGCCGCAGCCCTGGGGGCAACTCCCAAAAGCGTGACGG
>CAYUBC010000277.1:0-5708 GCA_964442885.1 uncultured bacterium
CTGGGCTATTTTTGACCACAGCTCTTGTTTTTCCTGATCCACCATGAATATGGTGGTGCGCTCAGCTTGCAGAATTTGGCCAATTTTTAGGGTAAACGCCTCTAAAATTTGCTCCAGCATGATCTCCAACGATTCGTTGTTGATCATGTCGATAGCGCGCAAAAAGTGCTCGAACTCGGCGGTAATTTTATCCAGTAGCTCAATGAACTGGGGCGTCGGTAGATCGCGCACCTGATGGGTGAGGGAACTGTGTTGGTTAACCAGAGATAGCGCGGTAAGCATACTGCTATTAGACTGAGTCGCCATAGAGATCCCTGACTAGGCGTGAGCAAATTTCTGGAAGAATATTGAGATCCGTAAAGTTACTACTACTCTAACCGCATACTTCCCGGATGAAACGGTCAGCTATCCTCGCCCAAGAAAACTCTACTGGGTGTTTTAAGGGATGACAGATCGTTAAATACTATACCTGCCTTTGGCTCTGGCTATCGGCTTAAACGCTTTCCAGAAAAAGGATTTCTCTAAGCCTGAGTGGATGAGGATATCCCCCTTTGGCAACACGGGGGGGCGCGTAACGGTAACCACCGTAGGATCCATCGCCGCCGACTTATCGCCAAGGTGCGATTGTTTACACCGATTTTTGGGCCGCGTATGGGGCAGTGCTACCGAGCGCACCATCGAGCGGTTGGCACGGAAACGGGCCAGACTAGCTACATCCAGCAATCCGATAGGACTTGGAGGCAACGGGTGTCTCGACTGGTCTCCAAAACCCTTGTCCTTTTCAAAAGCGGTGGAACATCACAGGGAGCCAGACGCTCAATTATCAGCGCCTGGCTCCCTGGATCTCTGGGACGACTTTTGGGACTAACCCAACCCTTAAACCGCCGTCAGCTCAACGTCCTTAACCCCGTGGGCATCGGCGGGTACCTGAACCTGTTTAAGCTGGTTGCGCAGGGCCTCGCCCTCGATCACCTCGGTGTCTAGCAGTTGCTTGGCCAGGTCTTCTAACAAAGCGCGATTGTCTCGTAGAATAACCAGCGCCCGTTGATGACCGGCTTCTACCAGGGCTTTCACCTCTTCATCGATGGCCTTGGCGGTTTCTTCGCTAATGGGGCGACGGGCATTGGGCATCCCCCCCTCCAGAAAGGTATTGCGCTGGCCCCGCTCGTAGGCTAAAGGCCCCAGCACTTTGCTCATGCCGTAGGTGGTCACCATTTGCTCAGCCAGGTCGGTGGCCCGTTGCAGATCGTTAGACGCTCCGGTGGTAATGCTGCCGAAGATCAGTTCTTCGGCGGAACGCCCACCCAGCAGGGTGGCGATTTGGCCTTTGAGTTCGGCCTCATCGCGCAGGAAGCGGTCTTCCGTCGGCAGTTGCAGGGTGTAGCCCAGGGCCGCCATGCCCCGGGGCACGATGGAGATTTTTTCCACCTGGTCAGAGCCGGGCATCACCGCTCCGACCAGCGCATGGCCAACCTCGTGGTAGGCGACAATTTCTTTTTCCTTGTCGTTGAGGACGCGGCTCTTTTTCTCCAGCCCGGCCACTACCCGCTCGATGGCCTCAGCAAAGTCCTGCTGTTCCACCTTGGCGCTATTGCGGCGGGCGGCCAGGAGGGCCGCTTCGTTGACCAGGTTGGCCAGGTCGGCACCGGCAAAGCCAGGGGTGCGGGTGGCAATCTGTTTCAAATCCACCGCCTCACTCAGCTTCACATCCTTGGCGTGGATGTTGAGGATGGCTTCGCGGCCCTTCAGGTCGGGGCGGTCTACCAGTACCTGCCGGTCAAACCGGCCAGGCCGTAGCAGAGCTGGGTCAAGGGTTTCGGGCCGGTTAGTGGCGGCCAGAACAATGACCGTAGTATCGCCAGCGTCAAAGCCGTCCATTTCGGTAAGCAACTGGTTGAGGGTTTGCTCCCGCTCGTCGTTGCCGCCGTAGAAGCCGCTGGAGGCGCGGGACTTACCAATGGCATCCAACTCGTCGATGAAGATAATGCACGGCGCTTGCTTTTTGGCTTGCTCAAACAGGTCGCGCACCCGCGAGGAACCAACACCCACAAACAGTTCTACAAATTCAGAACCGGAAATGCTGAAGAAGGGCACCCCCGCTTCTCCGGCTACGGCTTTGGCCATCAAAGTTTTCCCTGTCCCTGGCGGGCCAACTAGCAGCACGCCCTTGGGAATTTTGGCACCCAAATCGGTGAAGCGCTTGGGAGTTTTGAGGAAGTCCACAATTTCCACCAGCTCGGCCTTGGCCTCGTCTACCCCGGCGACATCATCAAAGGTGACTTTGCCTGCCTCGCCTTCCACGTAAACCTTGGCTTTGCTCTTGCCAATGGAGAGCGCTCCCTGGGGGCCACCGCCACCACGGGCAATAAAAAACCGCCACACGGCAATAAAAATCAGCGGCGGAATGACCCAGCTCAGCAAGCTACTAAACCACTGGCCCTTGGGCGGTGGCACAGCGGCAAACTCCACGCCATTGTCTTCTAATAACTGGGGCAATTGCAGGTCAAAAATCGGCGTGGTGGCAAAGACCTCGCCGGGTTGGCCGGTTTCATCCTTCACCTGATAGCGAATTTCGTTTTGGCCCACCGAGGCCCGCAGCACTTCCTGGTCTTGCACCCGGTGGATGAACATGCTGTAAGGTTCTTTGGCCGTTTGGGGCCCAAAGAACAGGGAAGAGAAAATATTTAAAAGCAGCAGGCCGGTGGCAGCCAGCAGCACCAAATTAGCAATTAGCCGCGATCGCGACGGCTGGGGATTTTTGTTAACAGGCATGGTAAAAACCTAATGTCAGGGGCGAAACGCGAAAGTCAGATCGTCCGATGGGGTAGTTCAACAACGCAATGGAAAAAGCGTAAGCAACTCAACACGTTGGCTCGCTTTAGTTGGCTTACTTCCCATTGTAAAAGGCCGCTACTCCGGGTTGACATCCACCGTGGTGTGGGTTGACTGGGTGGTGTTAGCCCGCAGATTGCTGCGGCGATTGGTGAGGCCAGAGAGCATAATCTGAGAAATTGAAGCGACAAAAATGGACGCTACTACCGCATCGTCAATCCACCCGATGATGGGGATAAAGTCGGGAGAAATGTCGATGGGGCTGAGCAAATACATTAGCGTAGCCACCACCAGCACCCAACGGTAGCGTGGATGTTCCAGCGTGCGCTTATACCAGGCATAAAACGATTGAGCCATTTGGTTTATGAAGCAAGGTTGAACACATTGCCTTTATGGTGCCACGGCTCAGTCAGTTGGGCCTGGTGAAATTGCCGCCCCAGGAGGTGAGGGTAGGCAGGAGGGAGAAGGCAAAATTCAGAAGGCAAAATTCAAAATTCAAAAGGCAGGAGTGCAGGAGTTCAGGAGTTGCTCTTCCTGACTCCTGGCCCATGACTTCACATAGGTTGACACTGTCCCGCTGATAGGTTCGATATCTCTCTGGCCAGGGCAAAATCCAGGTCGGTTAACCCACCGGCATCGTGGGTGGTCAAACGGATGGTGAGCTGGTTGTAACTAATGGTTAGATCGGGGTGGTGAGCCAAGGCCTCGGCTGGGGCTACAAGCTGGTTGACAAACGCCACAGTTTCTACAAAGTCGCGAAACTGGCAGTGTGTAACCAGGGTGTTGTCTTGCTCGGCCCACTCTGGCAAATCCTCCAGGGCCGCCGCCCAGACGGTAGTGGGGATCAACGCTAGCGCCGCCGCTACCCAAATTGGGGCAAATAGGGGCGATCGCCAGTTTCTCCTGCACCCATTGCGCGTTGCCATACAAGTACCTCCGGGGGATGGTTTGCCGCGAATGAGTAGGCTGGTGCGTTCATTCGCCTTCATTGTATGTACGAAGGGAGGCATCGCAGCGGTTTACCCGCCATCCCTGAGGCTGCAACGCCTGGTGCATTGCGGTGGCGACATAGCCCACAATGGGAAAAAGACCTTGGTAGCGCCATGATTGATTCTGCGATTCAGACCATCCTAGACCGGGCTTTGGCGGGGGAGAATATTGCCCCAGCGGAGGGTCTGGCTCTCCTGCAACCCCACAATTCCGATAGCCGCAACGCCATCCGCGCTACCGCCGATGCCCTGCGCCAGCGGCAGGTTGGGGAGACAGTGACCTATGTAATTAATCGCAACATCAACTACACCAACATTTGTGAGCAACACTGTAGCTTCTGTGCATTTCGGCGCGATCGCGGCGACGAGGGCGCTTACTGGCTGGACTTTGCCCCCATCCTGGAAAAAGCGACCGAGGCCGTGGCCCAGGGCGCAACGGAAATCTGTATGCAGGGCGGCCTCAACCCCTACGCCAAAGTGGACGGTAGCTCCCTGGGCTACTACCTGAAGCTGGTGGATACCATCAAAAGCCAATTTCCTCACCTCCACCTCCATGCTTTTTCGCCCCAGGAGGTGCAGTTCATCGCCCGGGAGGATGGTTTGAGCTATCGCCAGGTGTTGGTAGCGCTTCGGGATGCGGGGGTTGGCTCCCTCCCCGGCACTGCGGCGGAGGTGCTGGATGACAGCGTGCGGCGGGTGCTGTGTCCAGAAAAAATCGACAGTGCCACCTGGCTGGCAATCGTCGGCCTAGCCCATGAGATTGGCCTCCCGACCACCAGCACTATGCTCTCTGGTCATATTGAAACGGCGGCTCAGCAGATTCACCACCTAGAGCAGCTGCGACAGCTTCAGCAGGCATCCCTGGCTAATGGAAGCGGAGTGGCGATTACGGAATTTATCCTTCTCCCCTTTGTCGGGCAGGATGCGCCTAAACCCCTGCGGCGGCGCGTCGGGCGAGATCAGCCGGTGCTGGCCGATGCCCTCTTGCTGACGGCGGTGGCGCGTATTTACCTGGGCAACTGGATTGTGAACCATCAGCCCAGTTGGGTAAAGTTGGGCTTAGCCGGAGCCACCGAAGCCCTGGCCTGGGGCTGCAACGACCTGGGCGGCACCCTGATGGAAGAACACATTACCTCAATGGCGGGGGCACAGGGGGGCACCTGTATGTCGGTGGCGGAGTTGCGAGGGGCGATCGCCGCGTGCCACCGGCCCGCCCAGCAGCGGGATACTCTCTACGGCTGGGTGGAGTCGCCGCTGGGCGCATCGATGGGAAAGACCGCCCCGGCCCGGCAGTCTCTCAGCCACAGCCTGACCGCCTGACCAATAATGCCATCGCTGCTTTCCTGGGGGGGAGTGGGCGGGCGATCGCCAGCAGGATAGGATCCCAGGCTGGAATACATCAGTGCCACTCGCCAGCCATCTTCGCTGCGCACTAAAAACAGCCAGTGAAAATTTTGCAGCGACACCACCTGGTTGTCTAGATACTGGCGCTCCAGGGTCGTAAAGAACACCTGCTGAATCTCTGAGCTGCGGTCTAACCCGGCCCCAAAGGCACGATCCGATAGATCGATAGGTTCAAAGTCAGGGGCGCTGGCTACCACCACGGTTCCTCCCGGCCCCTGGCCCTCGGAGGGCAACCCCAGACTGCGGCTTGCCACCCGATTGGCATAGCTAGGCAGGTCACGCAGCAGGCCAGCGACCAGAACCGTTACCTCCTGGGGGCATCGATCCGTTGGCCTGAGAAAGGTCGGGTCAGATTCCGAGACCAGCGGAGCGGCTTGAGTAGCGATAACTCTGGCCTTGGGGAGCGGCCCCAGGGCCAGCAGGCTCAAGGTCAGCCCTGCGCCGGTTAGCGGCCATAACTCCACCATGGCGTTTAGCCTGTAA
>CAYUBC010000278.1:0-5689 GCA_964442885.1 uncultured bacterium
GGGCATGAAGCAGGGGGCCGATGCCTACATTACCAAACCCTTCCGCCCCGACGATATGCTCAGCACCGTCAAGCAGCTCCTCCGCTAAGGCTCTGAGCGACGGCGCTCGGCCAGACGCAGCAAAATCTCCCCATGGGCCTGGCGATTAATCGGGTAGAAATAGGCCAGGGCGATCGCCACCAGCAGCAGCACCATAGGCACCGGGCCAATTAGAATCCTAATGGCCAGCAGGGCCGAGTCAGGCTGCTGGGCGGCTTCTGACACAAAGCCAGACTCTTCTAAGGCCAGCCCAACCAGAAATAGGCCAGCGGCCAGGCCAAATTTTTGCAGCAGGGTCATAAACGCATAGAAAATTCCTTCCCGGCGCTGGCCCGTTTGCAGTTCGTCTAGCTCAATCACATCGGGCAGCATGGCCCAGGGCACTACGTAGGCCGCCGCTACCCCAAAGCTAACCACCACGCAGAGAAAATACAGCGCCGCCACCTGCCCCGGCTGAATAAAAAACAGCGCGATTTGGGCAATTACCCAGGTACCCAGGCCTACATAAAACGCCTCCTGCTTCCCAAAGCGACGGCTGAGCCAATTAATCGCCACCATCATCACAATGGCCGTGCCCTGCACCAGCAGCGCCGCCAAAAAGTAGGAATCCAGCCCCATCCAAAAAGTAGCGTAGAAGGGGATAACGCTGGCGGTCATTTGCAAGGCCAGCCAGGCAAACAGGTAAATGCCCACCACATACAAAAAAGCCCGGTTGCGCAGCACCAGCTTGACCTGTTGTACAAAGGACAGCGTTGTCTCTGCGGTAGGATCGGTGGCGGGCTGCAACGCACCCCGTTCCGCCGCGTAGGGGTAGGTGCCCAGCACGCACCAGAACAACGGCAGCACCGACAGCACGCTACACACGGCGGCCAGCACCAGGTATTGCTGACGGCTATCCTCAATCAGGTTGGAAATGACCAGACCCAGGGCCAGAGCGGAAATGGCCCCCACCAGGGATGACCCTAACCGAAAGGCGGTCAGCTCAGTGCGCTCGTCGTAGTCTTGGGTGAGTTCGGCGGTGAGGGTGGTGTAGGGCAAGTTCACCACGGTGTAAAACACCTGGAACAGCAGCGACATAATCACGTAGTACCAGAACCTGGCGGTATCGCCTGCCCAGCCCGGCACCACCCAGGTCAGAAAAAAGGTGAGGCCAAAGGGCAACGCTCCCAGCACAATCCAGGGATAGCGACGGCCCCAGCGGGTGCGGGTGTTGTCGCTCAAATAGCCAATTAGCGGGTCATTGACGGCATCCCAAATTCGGCCAATAGCCAGCACCGACCCCGCCGCTACCGGGCTCAGCCCCGCCGTTGTGGTGAGGAAAATCAGAAAGGAAAAGGCCAGCAGGTTAGCGGTCATCCCTGGCCCAATATCCCCTGCCCCAAAGGCCAGTTTGCCTGCTAAAGAAAAAGGCTTGGGTTCTGAAGCGGCAGGAATCGGCGAAGAAACGTCAGGGGCCATAGATACAGTGCTCGGTAGGGATCAGATTAAGACAGCGTCCTCAGTGTATTATTTCCCCATAGCGAGTGGTCTTATCCCTAGCCAAATTGACAATTGTCGTCCTTGGGATACAAAGACTACCAGGCTAGAGCTTGGCGTTTCCTCAGATGGCGGCTATGGCTGATTTTTACGTAACGTGGGACGACTACCACCGGGATATTGAGAAACTGGCCATCCAAATCTACGACTCAGGATGGGAGTTTAATCAAATTGTCTGCCTGGCCAAGGGTGGGCTGCGGGTGGGCGATACGCTGTGCCGTCTGTTTGATGCACCCCTGGCGATTCTCTCCACGGCCTCCTACGGAGGTTCCGATGGCCGCACCCGCGGCACCATCACCTTTTCCCGCGATCTCAGTATGACCACCGCTGGCCTGGGGAGCAAAGTGCTGCTGGTGGATGACCTGGTGGATTCGGGCTACAGTCTAGACCGCTCGATTAGCTGGCTGAAGCACAAATACGGCTTCTACATTGAGGAAATTCGCACCGCCGTACTCTGGTACAAGGCCGCATCCTTCATTGAGCCCGACTATTATGTGGTGCACTTGCCCGACAACCCCTGGATTCATCAACCCTTTGAGCGCTACGAGATGATGACCCCTGGGGATTTGGCCACCAGCTACGCCGCTGCCGCAGAATCCGCCTGAGGGCAAACTGCTAATCTATGGCAAATGCAGGAATGACCCACCCCTACCCCTCCCAGGAGGGGATGACCGGCCAAAATCCAAAATCGCCAATCTAAAATCCAAAATCTACCCCAGTCCTAGCCTGTTAACGTTTGTCACATTCTCAGCCTCTAAGGGTTTTCTCTGATGCCTGGGCATATTGACGGGTGGCGTTAGAGGTCAGTTATGGACAATCCTATTGGTGGCGAAAACCAGAACAGTCTTACGATTCCCTTTGCGGCTCCCCCGGTAATCTCGATCAACGAGGTGGATGCTGATACCCCAAGCACCGACACCGCTGAATTTGTGGAACTGTACGATGGCGGCATCGGCAATAGTTCTCTAGATGGTCTGGTAATAGTTTTCTTTAATGGTGCCGACAACAAGGCTTACGCAGCGTTTGACCTGGACGGGTTGACCACCAATGCTGAGGGGTTCTTTGTGTTGGGCAATAGTGCTGTGCCTAATGTCAACGTTGTATTTTCCAACAACATATTGCAAAACGGGGCGGATGCCGTTGGTCTCTACCAAGCCAACGCAGCGGATTTCCCCAATGGCACGCTAGCCACAACCACTAACCTGCTCGACGCCCTGGTTTACGACACTGACGATGCCGATGCCAGCGGCCTGCTAACCGACCTCGGCCAAACCACCCAATTCAACGAAAACGCCAACAATAAAATGGCTGCTGAATCCAATAGCCGCTCGCCCGATGGCACTGGCACCTTCGTTGCCCAAGCCCCTACCCCTGGCGCAGCTAATGTCAGCAGTTCTGAAGGTATTTCTCGGAACCATGCTCCTGTGCTGGGCGGCACTCCCATCATCCCAGCGATTGGTGAAGATGTCGCCAATGCCGCTAACCTGGGTACCACTGTCGCAGACCTGATTGCTGGCCTGGTCACCGATGCCGATTTCGACCCTAAGGGCATTGCCATCACCAGCGTTGATAACACCAACGGCACCTGGCAATTTTCTACCAATGGAGGCGAAACCTGGCAGGCGATTGGCAACGCTACCTCCAACAGTAACGCTGTAGTATTGGGGGCCACCTCCCTGTACAGCGGCGACCTGGGCATCGCGCCTAGCAGCCAGGGCTGGCTGGCTTTTGCCAACGTGGTCGGAGCTACAGAAACCGTTGAAGCCACTGGCACCACCCTGAACACGATGGCCAATCAGGCGATCTACGCAGGTTACAGCAATTTCAACGGCCCAGTGCTGGCCAATCCTGACTTTCCAAACGTTAACCGGCTAGACAACACCCTGGGCTACCGCATTTCCTTCAACCTGCAACTTCTGGAAGAATCCCGCACCAACAACAACCGAGCCGGGTTCAGCATTATCGCCGTCAGTCAGGACAAAACCAAGGCGATTGAACTGGGTTTTCAAAAACTCTCAGACACCACAGGCAAAATCTTTGCCCAGGGCTGTTGCCCGCTTTTTGAGGCGGTAGAAAGCGTTTCCTTCAACACTACGGTTGCCACCCAATACACTCTGGCTGTCAAAGACAACGCCTACACCCTGCTGGCCGACGGGGTTCAAATTCTCACCGGCTCAATGCGCGACTACAGTGCTTTTGTCGGCACCTTTGACCCCTACGAAACCCCCAACTTCATTTTTCTGGGGGATGACACAACCTCAGCCCGGGGTTCCTTCATCCTCAGTCAGGTGGCCGTAGAAACCGAGACTCGTCTGCGCTTTATGCCCAATGCCGACTACAACGGCACGGCCTCCATCACAATGCGAGCCTGGGATACCACCGATGGCTCTTTCAACGGCGAAACCGGGGTGGATGCCTCCCAAAACGGCGGCCAAAAGGCATTTAGCACAGCAGAGCAAGGGATTACGCTCACCATTACCCCAGTCAACGATGGGCCTACGGGCAATGTCATTCTGACCGGAACGACTCAGGTGGGCTCAACCCTCCTGGCTGATACATCCACCCTGGCGGATGCCGAGGGGCTGGGCGCGTTCAGCTATAGCTGGCAGCAGTCAGTCAATGGCATTGACGACTGGAAGACCATTGCGGGCGCAGACAACAACACCCTACCCCTTGCCCAAACCCAGGTAGGCTACTACGTTCGAGCCGTGGTTAACTACAATGATGGCAAGGGCACAGCGGAGACTGTGCTAGGCGCACCAACGCCTGGGCCGATTCAGTCCGCCTCCTGGCCCAACTTTCTGGGCAATGGCTCTGCCGACATCCTCTGGCACCAGGCCCAGGCCGGGCAGACTGTTGTGTGGTCTATGGATGGCACTGAGCTGGAATCGGGGCAGTTCCTTGAGAGTGTGGATCCTGGCTGGGAGTTGAAAGCCATCGGCGACTTTAACCAGGATGACCATCCTGATTTAGTTTGGCAGCACCGTATGGGGGGCACAGCCCTATGGTTGATGGAGGGTATTTCCATTAGCGAGGGCATTAGTTTAGAGTCCGTTGACCCAGGCTGGCAAATCGAAGCCGCTGCCGACTTTAACCAGGATGATGCGGTGGATATTCTCTGGCGGCACCAAACCTCTGGACAAAATGTGGTGTGGCTGATGGAGGGCACCGAGCGCACAGGGGTGATGTGGCTAGAAACGGTGGCGTCTCCCGATTGGCAGGTGGGAACCGTGGGCGACTTTACCCAGGATGGCAACCTGGAGGTGCTGTGGCGGCATCGCACCGCTGGGACGAATGTGGTCTGGTTCCTGGAGGGTAGCGACATTGTCGATTTCACCATGTTGCAGCCCGTTGAGGCCGGTTGGGACATAGTCGGAGCCGCTGACCTGACCCGCGACGGCAACCTGGACATTCTCTGGCGACACCGCACCGCCGGGGCCAACGTGGTATGGGCAATGGATGGCCTTGAACTTCAGAACGGCATCGTGCTGCCAGAAGCCGGGCCGGAATGGGTGGCGGTTATTTAACTTGAAGAAAGACCTCCGAGTTTTTAAAAAACTCGGAGGTCTGGGCAGCCCCTGGGTGCCAGGTAACGGATCGCTGAAAGGCCGGTAAGAGAAGAGAAAACCACCACCAATGCCCCATGCCAGGGAGGGGGAGGGGTGGGAAAGTTATCAACCGTAGGATGCATTCGCGGCCCAGGCCGAATTTGCAAACCCACGATTCCCCCTGGGGCCGCAATGCATCTAACTAACGTTGCTTGGGAAGTGATCAGCGTTGCTTGTGAAGTGCGAAAGGGTGCATGTGAAGTGATCAGCGTTGCTTGGGAAGTGATCGGCGTTGCATGTGAAGTGATCGGCGTTGCTTGTGAAGTGCGAAAGGGTGCATGTGAAGTGATCAGCGTTGCATGTGAAGCGTGAAAGGGTGCATTGGGCCGGGAGAGGGTGCATTGGGGACGGGAGAGGGTGCATTGCTGCGCGTTGGCCACGCCGCGCATGAGCGCTATGCACCCTACGGGTCTTAACTTACTTGTTGCGAGCGGAGTAGGTAGCTAAACACGTAATTAGTCACCGCAACAAGGCGGGGCTATTGCGAATGAGGGAAAAATCGGTAA
>CAYUBC010000279.1:0-5678 GCA_964442885.1 uncultured bacterium
GATGACACCGTTGCGTATGCCGATGGAACCCGGGCCAGCCGGGGGTGAGTTGAATCCTTAGCAAGCCGTTGGTGCGGCCATTGGTGCGGCCAATTTCAATGGCTGGCAGGGTGCGATCTCGGGTATGCCGGGCAAACAGCACCAGGTCATTTTGCCGGGGAGAAATCTCCAGCCGATACTGCACCCCCAGGTCTTGCCCATTGACGCGGACGGAATAGCCGTTGGCGTCGGTTTTGCGATCGCAAGCGCCGGTGAAGTCAAAGCTCAGCAGCAGGGGTTCTACTACAGCCGGACTGCCCGCCTGCTCCCGCCAGCACTGCCGCTGATTGGGGATCTGCTCCAGAATCATCAGATTATAAAAGGCCCCATTTCTGACCGGGCTGGCGATGGGAATGACTAAATTGGGGTCAATGGGCTGCTGCCCAAAGGTGTTAGCCCAGCTAACGGCAGGCGTAAACGCCCCGGCCAAAACAGTGGCAGCCGTAGCCGCCAGGGTAGCCAGCGAACGAGATAAGGGGGCCATAGCAGATCAAACGTGGGTGTGAGGACAAGCGTGAAATCAGGATAGATGCTCCAAAGCAAGATGTCCTATCCTGATCATGATTGTGATGACCGCTCTCAAGATTGCTGTGGAGGGTGTCGCAGTTTACCGATTGTCCTTACAAAAAGCAAAACCGACCCAGAGCAATTGGGTCGGTTCTGCCAAATTAAAGGGGCTGTGAGCCCTTGAGACTATTGCTTCAAGCTATTAAAGCTCTGGTAAGCCTGCTCCGGATGGTAAATGTGACAGCGACCAATGATGGATCTCATCAAACTCCAGGAGAAGCGAGTTTCCTTCATCAGCGGCCCCCACTCCTCCTTAAGGACGGCGTAGGCAGGTCGCAGATTGTAGGAGGGAATGCCGACTGAAACATGGTGAGGAACATGGACGTTAATGTCGTGACAGAGGACCTCAACCCAGCGGGGGTAGTCGCAGTGAAGGGTGCCGCCGAGCTGAGATTCCACCTCGTTCCAGGAGTGGCCAGGGCGAAACTGGATGTCAGGAACGGTGTGATGCACCAGGGTAAAGGTGCTCATCCAGAAGTGGTAGCCCAGCCAGGGCATGAGCCAAAACTTCACCACACCCCAGGGGCCAGCCAAGAGGCAGAGGGTGGGGAAAAAGACCGCCGCAAAAATTACCACAGCGGCGATGGAGCGAGTGACTTTGGCGCGATCGCGAGGCTCAAAATTGCCCAAACGAAAGTGCAGCACCGCCCAGTGGGCCACCGAGGCCAACCACCAAAATCCCCCTCGCATACCCCGGTAAACCCTTCGCAAAAAGCCGCTGGCTCCGGCGTAGTCCTCAACTTTCCAGGGTGTCCAGGCATTATCCACATCCAGGTTGTTGGTGTGGCGATGGTGGATGTCGTGGAGCAGCCGCCAACTGTGGAAGGGGTAGATCAACGGCAACATCATAATGTGCCCTACCCAGTTATTTACCCAGCGGCGGTTAGAAAAGGAGCGATGGCCGCAGTCGTGGCCAATCACAAAAAAGCCGGTTAGGGCTGTGCCCGTAAAGAACCAGGCCAAGGGCAGCAAGAACCAGGGCGACAGGGCGATCGCCCCATAACCCACGGCCACGGCGGCAACACTTAGCAGAACCGACCGCCAGGCTTTGCGGGGGTCTTTTTGAAAATAGACTTTAGGAATAGTCTGAACAACCTGTTTCAGTGTCAGGTCTTGGTAGGGACTGTCGTCCGAGGATTTAGCGAAAGACTCAACAATAGCAGTCAAGGAACGGTCTCCACGAGGTAAGTAAAGCTAGGCCATTTTGCCCAAAAAAAACTGCCTTCCCCCCTTGAGAAGAACAGAGCAGTAGCATGATTGCAAAACAGGAAGGTTGACTAATGGAATTGGCAAAACCGCATCCACCAACTGCTGCAAGGCACCAAGCTGAGCAAAAAACGACCAAATGAGAGCGCTTATAATTCCTTAACACTTATAGCATGTTGAGGGAACAACTCCGTCAAACTCCTGGGCAAGTTCAGGCGCAACGCCATCAACCATTGCATTCTATGAATCAACACCCCCGAACTCTGAGTCCTGAAGGAGAATTAATGTATCCTTAACTACAGGAATATCCGCTTGTGGAGGGTTTCTCTATGGATATCCAACAGTTTTTGCATGAATATAACCGGGGCGATAGAAATTTTTCGGGAGTTCGCCTGCATCGGGTCAACCTTCAAGGGGCTGTGCTCAGCGGCATCGACCTGGGCGGAGCCGATTTGTCTGCGGCTGATCTAAGCGGCGCTGACCTATCGCGGGCCAACCTGGAACGAGCCAACCTCACCGATGCCGACCTGGTCGGGGCTGACCTCAGTGGGGCTAACCTCAAGCACGTCAACTTGATTGGGGCTGACCTCGGCAACGCTAGCCTGGTGGGGGCCGACCTGAGCTACGCCGACCTGCGCAGCACAGAGCTAAAACAGGCCGACCTGAGAGGAGCCATTTTGTGCGATGTGGCCCTCAGCGGTGCTAACCTCACCCACGCTAACTTGATCAGCGCCTGGGTCGAAAACACCAACCTGGAAGAGGCAGAACTGGGCGGTGCCAACCTCAACCTGCTGCGCTACTGCGGCGTGGGTGGATCCCTTGCTGCCAGTTCCCGATGGATTTCCTGGGGGTTGCATTAGGCCAACAACATCCAGCCAGCCCTGTGGGATCCTAGAGAAGGGACAATGGCAAAAGGGACAATGGCGGCAAGGCGTTTCAGGGTTGGTTGAGTAGTCGGGTTGGGGGGAGACTTCTCGTTTGCCCATAACGTTGCTATGGCAGGGCGTAGCCAGAGGGTCGGCTGGCCGCTAGGGTGGTGACCTGGTGTAGAATAAGCGTACTATTTCTGTCCAATGTTTTGAATTCTGCGCCCACCCCATCTCCTCTAACCCCATCCTTCAGCGCCCCCTATCTCAATCAACTGCGTGAAAAAGACCAGGCGGCCCACCGCTGGTACCGCTTTGTGCTGTCATTTCCGCCCCATTTAGTGCAGGACTACGTCGGCAAATTTGGCTTGGATGAGCGCCATTGCCTGCTGGATCCCTTTTGCGGTACGGGGACAACGGTTGTGGAAGCCAAAAAACTGGGCATCCCCAGCCTAGGGTTGGAGGCTAATCCAATGGCTCACTTTGCCGGTGCAGTGAAGCTAGATTGGCCCCCTAACCCAGCGGATTTGTGGCAAACAGCCCAGACGGTTGCCGACACCACTACCCACCAGCTTCAACACGAAGGTGAGTCCTTGCGCTCTTTATCGGCTGAGCAGCAGACGGTCATTCTAGCCAACTCGATTAGCCCGCTTCCTTTACATAAAACTCTGGTGCTATTGGAACAAATCGAACACAGTTGCCCCTCCATTTACCGTGCCCATTTACGGCTGGCGCTGGCGAAAGCGGTTGTTACCTCTATTAGCAATCTTCGCTTTGGGCCAGAGGTGGGGGTCGGCAAAGCCAAGCTTGATGCTCCGGTAGTAGACGCCTGGTTAAACGAAGTGGCACTCATGGCTGAAGACCTCTCTCAATTGCAGACTTTAGCGCCTGTGCCTGCCACCATTCACCATGCTGATGCTCGTCAACTGCTAAGCGTAATTGCCCCTAACTCCATTGATGCTGTCATTACATCACCCCCTTACCCCAACGAAAAAGACTACACTCGCACCACTCGTTTGGAGTCTGTTTTGCTGGGGTTTATTCAAAATAAAGCTGATTTACGCCGCCTCAAGGAAAACCTAATTCGCTCTAACACGCGCAATGTTTTCAAAGCCGATCAGGATGATCAATGGGTGGCCAACCACGCAGATATTCAACGCATTGCCGCAACAATTGAAGAACGACGCTTGACTCTGGGTAAAACCAGTGGTTTTGAACGACTCTATTCCCGGGCGGTGAAACTCTACTTTGGTGGCATGGCCAAACACCTGGCTGATCTGCGCCAGGTGTTGAGACCAGGTGCACAATTAGCCTACGTTGTGGGCGATCAGAAATCCTATCTCCAGGTCATGATTCGCACTGGCGAACTGTTAGGAGATATCGCCCAGGGGTTAGGGTATGACCTGGTTGGGATTGATCTATTTCGCACTCGGCTAGCAACGGCCACTAAGGAGCAAATGCGGGAAGAAGTGGTGCTGCTACGCTGGTCAGGTTGCCAGCCTGCAAGCGCCTATCCCTTTAGCGATCAAGCACTTTGACAAGTAGATCATGAATCTCGCTTAGATATGTACGTTGGTGAGGTTCCTCAGCTTAAGGCTTGCTACAGCCAAGGTGAAACTGTTGATGAGTTAATGGCTAATATTCGAGAAGTGATTGAAATGTGCCTTGAAGAATTGGAAGAAGAGCCTTTGACTGAATTTATTGGCGTCCAGAGGTTAGTATCGGAAGGCAGAAGGTAGAAGGTAGAAGGTAGAAGGTAGAAGGGGAATTTCTGGCCAAGCAAGGGGTTCCACTGTAGCAAATAGGCGGGTTATTTCCACTCAACGGTACTAGTGCACTACGGCAGAAATAAGCCAGCCGTTCAGGAAGTTTGAAACCCTCATGCCCTAAGGATTTTGCACTTTGAATTTTGCATTTTGAACTCCGCGTAGCGGTACTAGCTATTTAATGCAAGGGCAGCATCAGGAATATAGTTTTGCTGATTTTTATTTTCTCAAGCTAACCGTGGCAACAAGAAATACCAAGGGGGCTTGCCACTCTACTGTTTGTCCCTGCAATTGTCGCTGACATTGCTGCTGAATGGTAGCCATATCCTTCTCCGGCAGGTGTTGAGCCAGTTGGTCGCGATAGCTGGGGGGAGAGCTGCCGGTTGCAAACCAGCGTTGCAGCAGGGCTGGCGAGATATAGATTTGATTGTGCAAGACATCCTCTGAGAGCTGGACGGTAAAGCCTGCCTTGTGAAACAGGGAGGTCAGGGTTTTGGCCTGCCAGTTAAAGCGAGGGTCGGTGGTGGATTGAGCGATCGCCGTCTCCGCCTCCTGCCAGCGCTTGACCAGGGCTTTGCTGAGGGAGGACGGCTCGACCAGGGCCGAAATCGGCTGGCTCTGGCGAGGAATTGTCTCGGTTAGCAGCACCACGCCATCTGGGGCCAGGAGTTGCTGCACGGTTTCCACAAACCGATCTCGATTCACCACCTGGGCAAAGGCATTGCGGCCCAGGATGCGCTCAAAGCGAAGCCCTGGCGTGTGGGCGGCCAGGTAGGTGGCCAGGGCTTCAAAGTCGGCGTGAACCAGTACCGGACGGGATAGCTCCGGTAGCTGGGCGATTTGTTCCTCCAGGGCGGCCTGATCCTGGGCGCTGTGAACTCTGGAGTAGACGCTGCCCTCCGGTACCCGGCGTAGGGCTTCCCAGGTAAGCAGGCCCGTGCGGGCATTCAGGTCAAGAATGTGGTGATGACGCTGGGGCGGGGCCAGGGCAAAGAGCCGATCTCGCACCGCCCCCAATTGCTCTCCGGCCTGGCTGAGGGTGCGTTGCAGCCAGCGATCGCGGGCTGGGTCGCCGGGGCTGTAGGTGAGTGCTTCAGGCAGAGCGCCACCACCATCCACCAGGGCCGCCAGTTGAGCCTCCCGTCGTTGAGCTACCTGGGTTTGAATGGTGGCCTCGTAGCCCTGGTCAGAGGGTTGATAGAACACCTGCCCCTGCAAACCGCTGGGCAAATAT
>CAYUBC010000280.1:0-4774 GCA_964442885.1 uncultured bacterium
TAGCCGACATGGCCGCCGTAGTCGGTTAGCACCAGGTCAATGTAGCGGTTGTTCGCACAGGCGGTTTTCAGATCGGGGATGATGGCTGGGTCGAAGAGTGGATCGTCTGCGGCGTAGAGAATTAGAGTCGGGACATCGAGATCGTTCATAAAGGGCAGGGGACTGCTGGCGGCGTAGTACTCTTCGACGCTGGCAAACCCCAGGCGCGGGATAACCAGCTCATGGTCAAAGCCCCAGATGCTATCGGCGCGGGCGATCGCCGCCAGATCAAACGCGCCGGGGTGGGCCTGGTGAAGGCGCTGGGCCAGTCGGTTAAGTTCCTGAGCAATGGCCTGTTCTAAAAAGCGCCCCAGGGGGTCGGCCATCAGGTAACGCAAAGAGCGGGTGGAGTCGAGGCTGGGGCAAACAACGGCGACACCACCAATATCTGCACGGCTGAGGGGGCCGTCTGGGGACAATTGCATGGCGGCTTTGCCCGCCCACAGGGCCAACTGACCACTCAGGGAGTAGCCCATAAACCAGTAGGGGGGTGGGCACCCCAGCCCTTTGGCGGCGGCGGCCAGGGCGATGTAGTCTTCCCCTTCGTAGATGCCATCGGAGGTGAGGGTAGGGGAGAGTTCTGCCGTTTTGCCGTGGGCGCGCCAGTCAAACAGCAGGACGGCGTAGCCGCGCTGGTAGGCTTTGCGACCCAAAATCTTCAGGAACCACTGGTTTTCTAAGCTGCCGGTAATGCCATAGGTGGCGATGATGGTGCCCTTTGCGGCAGACTGCGTGGCCCACTGGCCAAAAATTGGCACGCCGCCATAGCCTGTAAAAACCTGGTCTTGGTAGGTAACCGGCTGTAGGTCAAGGGTTTGCTCCCAGGTGCGGTTCGCTACCAGGGCAATGTAAAGGGTCATCGAGAGCCCGTTTTTCAGAAACCAGGGCGGCGTAAACAACGGCATAGAAGTTCTCACAGATACGAGCACCAATCGCTCCAGCCGCCGACATAGAGCTTGCCCATCGGCTTGCCAGCTACGGCCTGGGAGAGCAAATTCACGCAGGCGGTAACCCCAGAGCCGCAGAAGACGATCACCTCATCGGCAGCATCCAGGTTGGCCCAGTGTTGGGCTAAGTCCTCTGGGGAACGCATTTGCCCGGCGGGGGTAGAGACATCCTGCCAGAATTGATTGGCCGCGCCGGGAATAGTTCCGGCTACGGGATCGATAGGCTCCACCTCGCCCCGGTAGCGTTCGGGCGATCTCGAATCAATCAGCTGCACCCCAGGTTCGTCTTTGCGGTGACGGACATCGTCAATATCCACTACCCAATTGGCCTGGGGATTGGGTAAAAACTGTCCGGACTGTCTAGTCGGCAAGGCTGCGCTGGTGGGGTAGCCCCCCTGCTGCCAGGCCGACCAACCCCCATCCAGCACTGCTACGGCATCGTGCCCCAGGTATTTGAGCAGCCACCACAGGCGGGCCGCAAAGGCAAATCGTGAGTCATCATAGGCCACCACGCGGGTAGGGCCAGTGGGAGTTTGGGAGGATACGCCAAGCTCCTCTAGCCGACGCTGAAAAGCCGCCATATCGGGCAGCGGATGGCGACCGCCGTGGGCTTGCACCGGGCTGGATAAATGTTGATTCAAATCCAGATACCAAGCTCCGGGAATGTGCGCCGCCGCATACTGCTCTTGCCCCTGGTTGGGCTCAGCTAAAGAGAAGCGACAGTCCACAATCACCAGGTTGACATCCTTGAGATGGTCGGCCAGCCAGGCCGGTGTCACCAGGTTAGGGAAGGGTTGCATTGGTTTGCTATACTCTGCCGCCGGGGCAAATTGTAGACCACTGGTCTAAATTATCGCGCGATTGAATGAACCCGGTTAGCTCGCCCCGGTAGGCGACCAGGCGAGCCCGGTCGGTGGAGTTAGGCGGCACCAGTTCCACCAGGCGGTCCACCGAGGCAGCGGCGCAGGCCCAATCATTCGCCTCCACGGCACGAGCCAGGGTGCCTTCCAGGCGAGCAATTTCCGCTTGCTTGGCGGCTTCGGCCCGCTCCTGAGCAATGTAGGTTTCCATGTTGCGAATGGCGGCTCTGGCGTAGCGATCGCCCGGTCGGGCCTTGAGCGCCCGGCGAAAGTTAATCAGCGCTGTGTGGTAGTCGCCCTGGTCGGCGGCGGCGTAACCCACCAGCATGGCCTGGGTATAGCGCTGGGCCGCGGTTTGTTTGCTCAGGTCTGTTGCCGAGCTTGATACCAGCAACGGCGGCTTGGCCAACCCCTCAGTCTGTATAACGCCTAAGCTCCCGACCAAGCTTGTTCCTGCCAGCACCAGCCCGGTTATGAATCGTTGCAGCCTCACCATCGGCGACATCCCTTTTCAGAAATATGGCAGCCTGGCCCGGTAGCCACGCCACACGACCGTATAGGGTAGCGAATATTTGGCTAGATGGCGGAAGTTTATGGATTCCAGACAACGAACCGTTGTTCCTGTCTCTATGGCTTGACTTTTGGCGGCTAGCAAAGTCACGCTATGGTTAGGCTGAGCCTGTAGTGATGGAGTAGCGTCTTAACCAATCGTGATCACCCTGAAAGCGTCCCTCTCTGGGCGAAATCAAATTAAGCAAGCCAGGCTGAGCAAGAACTGGGCTGCGAGTGATTTTCGCTGGATTGAGGCGGCCAGCCAGGTGCTTGGAACCGACTGGGCCACTACTGGGGTTCTGGCCAACGGCATTTCTGAAGGCACCTGGAAGCGCTTTTTGGCTGGCAAGGTGGCCATTAATGCTGAGGCCTTTAAGGCTTACTGCCAGGTGCTGGGGTTAGCTTGGCAGGAGGTTGCAGAAAAGGCACCTATTGAAGTCGATACCTCCCTGGTCGCGGCCTTGCCACTCTCCCCGAAGGGAACGGGAGTCCATGCAGACTGGGGCAGCGCTCCCGACGATGGGATTTTTTACGGTCGCCAGGAGGAGGTACGCCTGCTCACCCAGTGGGTGGTTAAGGATGGCTGCCGCCTGGTAACGCTGCTGGGCATGGGGGGAATTGGCAAGACAGCTCTGGCAGTACGGTTGGCCAGGGAGATTATGGGAGAGAACCAGGCCTTTGGGTCTACATCCTCTCCAGGCTTTACCCATGTGATTTGGCGATCGCTGCGTAATGCCCCTTCAACCGAGGATTTGCTGGCCGATCTGGTTCAGTTTTTATCTCACCAGCAGGAGCGAGATTTACCCGCCACCCGGGAAGGACGGCTAATGCGGTTGCTCCACTACCTGCGCCAAGAGCGCTGTCTGGTGCTGCTTGACAATGCTGAGTCGATCTTGCAAAGCGGCGATCGCTCTGGGCGCTACCAACCTGGTTTTGAGGGCTACGGCGACCTGCTGCGCTGCGTGGCAGAAACCAGCCATCAAAGCTGTGTGATTGTCACCTCGCGGGAGAAGCCGAAGGGGTTAGCCGCCTTTGAGGGCGAGGCGTTGCCGGTGCGATCATTGCAACTGAGCGGTCTGGGGTATGCCGAGAGTCGGGCCTTGTTCACTATGAAGGGAGGCTTCCAGGCCACTGAGGCCGAGTGGCAAGCCCTGGCCGAGCGCTACGGTGGTAATCCGCTGGCGTTGAAGATTGTGGCTTCCTCCATTCACGACTTTTTTGGCAGTAACATCGCCCAGTTTTTAGGGGTATCGCAACAGGGCAGTTTCCTGTTTGATGATATTCGCGACCTGCTAGAGCAGCACTTTCAACGGTTGACGGAGCTTGAGAAAACAGTCATGTACTGGCTAGCCATTCACCGCGACCCCTCCGCCATTGATGACTTGCAGGCCGACTTGCTGGCCCATGTGCCGCCCCGCGACCTGTGGGAATCGCTCAATTCCTTACAGCGGCGGTCACTGGTGGAACGCAACGCGGCTGGCCTGACCCAACAGCCCGTGGTCATGGAGTATGTGACCAGCCAGTTAATTGAGCGGATTACTGACGAGGTGGCTGCACAGTCACCCCAGCTATTGATTACCCATGCGTTGTCCAAGGCCCAGGCCAAAGACTACGTGCGAGAAACGCAGGTCAATTTGATTCTCAAGCCCATTGCCGATCAGCTCATTAATCAGTTGGGGAGCCCT
This sequence comes from uncultured bacterium, assembly GCA_964442885.1. Taxonomy (GTDB): domain Bacteria; phylum Cyanobacteriota; class Cyanobacteriia; order Phormidesmidales; family Phormidesmidaceae; genus Nodosilinea. The sequence continues at coordinate 4,084 of CAYUBC010000280.1, forward strand.
CAACATATTGCTGCGGCACTTCAGGCCATCTTGAGCAATCTACGCAACGGTACGCCCCAGTCGATGGGGTATGCCGCCGGCAATGCCCTCAACCTGCTGCTTCAGCTCCCCATTGATATCAGCGGTTATGACTTCTCGGGGCTAACGGTATGGCAAGCCTACCTGCAAGATGTCAAGCTCCACGGCGTCAACTTTGCCGGGGCCGATCTGGCCCACTGTGTGTTTACCGAATCCCTGGGGAATGTGTTGTCTGCGGCATTTTGCCCCCACGGGCTGTGCCTGGTCACGGGCGACACCGACTGCCAGATGCGGGTATGGGATGTGCAAACGGGCCAGCTTTTGCTAATCTGCCGGGGCCATGAAAACTGGGTGCGGGCCGTTACCTTTAGCCCTGATGGCAGGCTCATGGCCAGTTGCGGAGCTGACCAAACCATTCGTCTATGGACAGCGGCAGACGGGGTTGCGGTGAAAACCCTCACCGGTCATGGCCATGAAGTTTTTGCACTGGCCTTTAGCCCCGATGGGCAATTTCTGGCCAGTGCCGGGGGAGACTGCACCATCAAACTGTGGGAGGTGCAAACCGGAGTCTGCGTTAGAACCCTAGCAGGCCATACAGATTGGGTGCGCACTCTGGCCTTTGCGCCTCAATCCATTGCTGATCCTGACCGCCGACTATTGGCTAGCGGCGGGG
>CAYUBC010000280.1:4784-5671 GCA_964442885.1 uncultured bacterium
TGACTATGACATCAAGCTCTGGGATGCGACTACAGGACAATGTCTGCATACTCTGTCAGACCACCAGGGCTGGGTTCATACCCTGGCCTTTAATGCCAATGGGCAACTGCTGGCCAGCGGTAGCGGCGACGGCACCCTCAAACTCTGGGACTGCCGCAGTTGGGATTGTCTGGCCACCTACACTGGCCACAGCGGCAGCGTCTACAGCGTTGCTTTTAACCCCACCGCAGACCAGGTGATCAGCGGCAGCGGCGATCGCACCATTAAAGTCTGGGATTGGCAAACCGATACCTGTATCCAAACCCTCCACGGCCACCAGAACGAGGTCTGCGCAGTGGCCGTCCATCCGGATGGTCGCCGCCTGGTGGGGGTTAGCCTCGACCAAACCGTAAAGCTGTGGGATGGCCAGACAGGCCAGTGCCTTCGTACCTGGGAAGGCCATACCGACTGGGCCTTGCCCGTGGCCTTTAGCCCTAACGGGCACTACCTGGCCAGCGGTAGCAATGATAAAACCGTAGCTGTCTGGGATTGGCGCACCGGCCAGCAACTCATCACCCTGACCGGGCACCACGACTTTATCTACAGCGTGGCCTTTAGTGGCGACAGCCAGACCCTGGCCAGCGGCAGTACCGACTGTACAGCTCGGCTTTGGGATGTAGCCACGGGGCGCTGCGTACAGGTGCTGCAAGGCCATAGCGATTGGATCAACGGGATCGCCTACCACCCGACAGCTCCCATTCTGGCTACCGTTAGTGCTGATGCCACGGTTAAACTGTGGGACTGCGACACTGGTCAATGTTTGCACACTCTGGCTAAACACACCGCTAAAGTTCTGGGCGTTGCCTTTAGCCCCAAGGGTCAATGGCTGGCCAGTTGTGGCGTGGATC
>CAYUBC010000281.1:0-5649 GCA_964442885.1 uncultured bacterium
GTCGTTGTCTGAGAGTAAGACATATCTCCCTTCCTGTGAATCTAAGAAATCCCTCACGCGAACCTCTGGAGCCCAGCCAAAAACAAGCTGATTCCCTCTCATTTAAGAGAAAATCTCTGCCCAGCTAAAGCATCGGTCAGATGTCCACAAATATGAGACGAATGCAAGTAAACACAACTCCCGAAACAGTTGCTCTACAAGCGCCTTAGGTATTTTCCATTACCTCATGCATTAGCATACTACCAGCGATTGGATAAGTTTAATTTTGGAAGATCTGTATACATTCATAACTTAAATTTATAAGTGAAGATGAACCTAGGTATGCATTCCTCAAGTTCTTTAAAGTCGCAAATTTAAGGCCCGATTAATGGTATGGAGAGTTGTATTCTGACCCAGCCGCCCCTTTGAGTCGTTGAGGCCTGTTGACCAACGCTTAGTGTATCTATGGCGCTTAGTTCTAACGCAGTAGCCTTTCTGCCACTCCGGTAACAGTGTGAGTTAGCTTGACACCGTAGAATAGGGTTAGCTAAGCCACGACTGTCGGGGGGGCTTAGCCCGTTCTTCTCTCAGGGAAACCTGGAACAGAAATCCCCTTTGAGATTAGCCGATGACCTACAGCAACGAACGCCTTGATCGTATGGAAGCTTTACTGGAAGCTTCCATGGCTCAGCATAATCGGGAAATTGCCGAAATTCGGGCGATAACCGAGAGTACTGCCAGAGCTTTAGACGCCTCAGCGGCGCAGCATGACCAGGAAATTGCTGTCATTAGAGCGATCACCGAAAGTACTGCCAGAGCTTTAGACGCCTCAGCGGCTCAGCATGACCAGGAAATTGCTGTCATTAGAGCGGTCACCGAAAGCAATGCCAGAGCGATAGAAGCCTGGTCTAGCCGAATTACAGACGGAGAAATCGGCATAAGTCAGCAATTAGAGGCCGCGATCGCGGATACCGTACAAATGATTGCTGACCTGGCTGACCAACAGCAGGAAACTGACCAACGGTTTGAAATCTTTTTGCAAGAGGCCAGGGCTGATCGTCAACGCTTCGATCAAACGATGGCGGCGAATGCTCAACAACATGAGGCCGCCACCGAACGCTTCAATCAGGCCATGGCGGCCAACGCCCAGCAGCATGAGGCTGCCACCGAACGCTTCAACCAGGCCATGGCGGCCAACGCCCAGCAACATGAGGCCGCCACCGAACGCTTCAATCAGGCCATGGCCGCGAATGCCCAACAGCAGGAGGCCGCTACTGAGCGTTTTAATCAGGCGATGGCCGCTAACGCCGCCGAGCACCAAGCCTTTACCGAACGCTTCGACCAGGCGATGGCCGCGAATGCTGTCGAACACCGGGCCTTCACTCAGAATATCCAGGTCTTGCTGGCAGAGATTGCTCGCCTGTGGCAACGGCTAGCCGGGTAGCTCCATTTACAGCAGCATTCGCTATACTGTGACGCTCAGAAGGGGTGCTTGCGATCGCCCAGCCAGGCTGACGTAATTGCAGGGCGAACCATCCATTGTGGGGAGGAACTGAGGTGTTAAGTTTACTGCTTTTGTCGTCGCTAGTGGGGTCGCCGTTGGATATGCAGACGACGGGATTACCGGCTAACCCTGCCCTCCTGGCTGAGTCGGCTCCCCAGGTATCCAGGCCGAGCTTAATTGCCCAGGCTCCCATCTCCAACGATTACCGAGTTACCGCCTTGCAGCCCGACTTCACCGGCAGCTTGTGGGTTGGCTCGTGGAATGGTCTGGCCCGCATCAACCCAGAAAGCGGACGCATTCAGCAACGGGTGAACATTCCCAGTCGCACCATCGAAGCCCTGGCCCAAGACCGGGTGGGGCGGATTTGGGTTGGCACCTTTGACGGGCTGGTGCGAGTAGACCCCCGCACCAACGCCATTACCGCTCAAAACTTTACCCTGCCCTCTAACCGAGTGCTGGCCTTGCAGATAGACAGCCGTGGGTTTCTCTGGGCAGGCACAGATCGAGGTTTGGTGATGATCAGCCCTGACCGGGGGTTACTGATGACCACCCTGCAGGAACTATCCGGCGTCAGCGCCAACGACCTGACGTTGGATCGCAATCATCACCTGTGGGTAGGAACGCTGAATGGCCTGGTGCAGGTGAATACGGCCAGCGGCTTTCCTATGCGGCGAGTTAGTAATTTACCTGGCGGGGCCGTGCAGTCTTTAACCCTTGGCCCGTGCGGCAATTTGTGGGTCGGCACCCCGGCTGGGTTGCTGGTGGTAGACCCGGTCAGGGCCGAGTTAGTGCGCTCTGTAGCGGCCATGCGGGGCAGGAGTGTTCAATCCGTAGGGTTTGATCGCCAACAAAATGTCTGGGTGGGTACGACTAGCGGCCTGTTTAAGCTCAAGGCCGACACTGGGGAACTGCTGGGCCAGGTGCCTTCGTTACCCTCCGGCCAAATTCTGGCGCTGTCTCCCAACACAGGCAACAAAATTTGGGTAGGCACCAGTGAAGGGTTGGGCTGGGTCAGCCAGCTCACCGGCCAGGGCACGCCGCATTGGGGGTTGGTTAGTCCTGGGGTGTTGGAGGCGCGGCAGTAGGGGAGAAAGAAAGGAAAAAAGAAGAGGGAAAAGAGAAAAGAAAACAAAGAAAGGGGAGAGTTTGGGGTTTATGGGTGGGGGCTGATTTCTGGTAGGCTGCATTAAAGCAGTGATTGGCTTTCACCTTGCTAGAGCACCTATAGTTCGCCGTTGCCATGACTATCCGCATTCTGCTGCAAACTACCCTGCTCGCTACAGAACCCGATGACTGGACAATTAACCGCTTTTCCCTGCTGACGGCTTATCTTAAGTCGCTGCGAGACGGCCAGGGGTTGCCCCTTTGCCAGGTTACCGCTCGGGATAAAACACCTGATGCTGATGGCAACGACCCCGTACTCAGCACCCTGAGCCGCGATCGCTTCGATGAACTGTGGCTGTTTGCCCTGGATGTTGGCGATGGCCTCACCTCGGCAGAGTGTCAGGCGATTACTCGTTTCCATGCGGAAGGGGGCGGCATTTTGGCCACCCGTGACCATCAGGACATGGGCCTGTCGATGTGCGATTTGCCGACGGTGGGAGGCTTTCACTACTTCCATACCGCACAACCCGATCCTGACCCTGAGCGCCTGGCCCCTGACGATATCCATACCGCCACCATCACCTGGCCCAACTACAACTCTGGAGCGAATGGCGATTATCAAACCATTCGCCCGACTCAGCCGGTTCATCCTCTGTTAATTGGCCCGGATCGACAGGGGCGAGTGCTTGAGTTGTTCCCAGCCCATCCCCATGAGGGCGGCGTGGGCATTCCCAGCGGCAATCTTCACCATGCCCAGGTGGTGGCTCAGGGCAATAGCACGGTGACCGGGCGCGAGTTTAACCTGGTGGTAGCCGCAGAGCGGGTAGAGCACGATGGTCATCAGTTGGGACGGCTGATTGCCCAGTCTACCTTTCATCACTTTGTGGACTACAACCTGGATACGACCCAGGGCTGTCCAGCCTTTGTAGACGAACCGCCAGGTCGCCAGGTGTTAGATCACCCTGAGGGGCTAAAGGATATCTACGCCTACATCAAAAATGCGGTGCTCTGGTTACAGCCTGCTGACCTATTGCCTGCTCAAGCATGACATCGATGACTTTGCCGATCGCCTACGAGTTGCGGGTGGAATTGCTGGATAGCGATCCCTTAATTTGGCGGGAGCTACAGGTCAGCGCTGCAACTTCCCTGGAAAGGCTGCACCAGATGGTTGCCGCAGTCATGGGTTGGTCAGGCCAGGCTGATTATCGCTTCAAAGCCCATACACCTCACCTGGAGTCGGCTTTTCCTGGGGAAGCCGCCGATGAGCTGATGCCCCTCAGTGCGGTTATCTCCAGTCGGGGCGACTATCTGCTCTACACCTATGACTTAGCCCATGGCTGGCTGCATAAAATCATCCTGGAGGCCGTGCAAAACGCTGATCCTTCAGTTTTCCTGCCCTACTGTGCAGCGGGAGAGCGCAACGGCCCACCGGAGATGTGTGCAGGTGTCTGGGGATACGAAGAGCTGATGGATCGGCTGAGCGACCCGGACGAGCCAGAGTGCGATGCGCTTTGGGCGGCGGTAGGCTACGACTTTGACCCAGAGTATTTTGATTTAACCGAGGTAAACCGGCGACTGAAAAAGGCCCTGGGGCACTAGCTCAACCTACACCTGGCGATCAAACACTCTGGGAGCGTAGGCACTACAGCCATCGCAGGGGCCCATTGGGTTAATGGCACAGCGCAGGTAGGGCGATCGCGCGTTCAGGTCGCAGGTGATGTCACCAATCATGTAGCCCATGCCATCTACGTAGTGGAGATCGCCATCGCCATCCACCAGCCGTAGCACATTGGCACCCAGGCTTGAGGAGTAGTTGCTCGGTGGTGCACAGCCCTTAGCTTCCCGCTCGGCACGAATGCTCAGGTAAGCAGAAATGACGGCTGGGGCTAGGCCCACTACAAATATTAGAAGGATAACCAGCATGGATACTTCATACAAAATTCGTGGAATCATCCTACCGTGCCCCGTGAGTGCTCACGTCCCCCAGGGGTAAGAATTGGTACGTTGCGTTGCGTTACTTTGCCTTTCGCAATGTTTGAATAGGGCTGATCATCGCGATTCTCCACCCCATTGCTAGCGATTGTATCCCGCAAAACTTCCTATCCTGGAGGTTTTGCCTTAGGGTGCAAAGCATGCTCAGGCTCAGTCAGGAGTATTTACTTTTATTGCTGAACCAGGCCGCTAAATTAAAGCCCCGGCACCAATCAGGCTCAGGTTAATGCTTCGGTTAACAGGGACAATTTAATCCAGGCGATTTAATCCAGGCGATTTAATCCAGGCGATTTAATCCAGGCGATATTGCTCTTGTTGATAGCCATCCTAAACTCTGAATTTACCTATGGTCAGTCAATCGTTTCCGGCGCTGTCGGCTCAGAATGTATTAGCGGCTCGTGCTCGCCTGGGGGAGGGGCCGCTGTGGGATGGCGATCGCCAGATGCTCTACTGGGTAGACATCTATAACCATCGTGTTCATGTTTTTGAACCGGCCAGCGGCGACGACTGCCACTGGGAGGTAGGCGACCTGGGCAGTGCGCTCTCTCTGATGGCGGGAGAACGCCTGCTGGTGGCAATGGGCAATCGTTTAAGTGTGCTTGACTTGACCACAGGCTCTGTATCCACCCTGGCCACCTTTGACTTCCTCTGCCCTGGCACCCGCTTCAACGATGGCAAGAGTGATGCCCAGGGCCGCTTTTGGATTGGCACCATCAGCCCAGAACCGGGGCAGGCGGCGCTCTACCGCTACGACCCAGACGGCACGGTGCAGACGATGGAAACCGGGCTGACCATTTCTAACGGGCTGGGCTGGAGCCCCGATGGCACCACCTTCTACCTGACCGATTCGCCAGAGCGCAAAATCTATGCCTATAGCTTTGATGGGGCCATCGGGGCGATTCGCGATCGCCGCATTGCCATTGACCTTGGCGACGAACCCGTGGAACCCGATGGCCTCGCCATTGACCAGGCGGGCAATATTTGGACGGCGCTGTGGGATGGCTGGTGTGTCGCCTGCTTTAGCCCCAATGGCGAAGCGCTGGGCCGGGTCCTTTTGCCGGTGCAGCGCC
>CAYUBC010000282.1:0-5646 GCA_964442885.1 uncultured bacterium
GCCCCTCTGTCGGCCAGGGCAGATTGTCGAACCCTGGCCCATTACCCAGGAACGCCAGCGGGCCGAGCGAGCCATTGTCCTGGCCGACTGGGGGCTGACGGTGGCGGTGGTGTCCTCGGGAGACTGCGGCATCTACGGGATGGCCGGGCTGGTGCTAGAACAACTCCAGGCGGCGGGATGGGATGGGGAAACCCCCGCTGTGGAAGTCTATCCCGGCATTTCGGCTCTCCAGGCCGCCGCCGCCAGGGTCGGCGCACCGCTGATGCATGATTTCTGCGCCATCAGCCTGAGCGATTTGCTGACGCCGTGGGAGGTGATTGTGACTCGGCTAGAGGCGGCGGCAAATGCGGATTTTGTGGTGGCCCTATACAACCCCAAGTCTAAAACTCGCACCCATCAGATTGAAACCGCCCAGCAGATTCTGATGCAGCACCGCCCCGCCGATACGCCAGTAGCGGTGGTAAAGTCAGCTTATCGCCCCGATGAGGCCATCCACATCACCACGCTGGCCGATCTGCTCACTATCCCCATTGATATGTTGACGGTGGTGCTGATAGGCAATCAGAGCACCCGCCAGCACAGCGGATGGATGATTACGCCCAGGGGGTATAGCCACAATTAGGTCACTGAATTTTCAGGGAGATAATCATCATGCAATAACGAGTAGACAGGTTCTTCAGGAAAGCGTTATGGTTTTTCTGAAAGCTGTAGAATCCCATAGGAAGGATGAGGTGTCTGAGACATCCCTATGATTTCCTTGATCTTTTTAGCTTTACCATCAAGAATTTATGGTGTACGGTCTGCTCAAGCGTATGACTATTCATTTATTGAGCTTGAGTTCAAAATATAAGCGGATAACACTAGGAGCCATTCTTACAACGGCCTTTTTAACAGTAGTACAACTCAATACACAGGCCATTACCGTAAGAGTTGAGCGAGGGCTGTTGGTTCGGCAGTATCAGGGAGAGGTTACGGTGCTGCGTGGACGGGGCACAGCGACAGCTTCTGAGGGCGATCTGCTCAGTGCTCCAGGCGATGGATTACGAACAGGGCAACGCTCCTTGGCGGTTCTGGAGGTTGATACGGATGTTGGCTATATTGACGTGTCTGCCCTCACAGAGCTACGGATTCGTGCTTTGCAAGTAGCTGCTGATGGGGGACGGATTACCCATCTACAGGTACCCCACGGGCAAGTACGGCTGCGCCTGCGCCCATTTACCCATGAGGGTTCGGAATTTGAGCTTGAAACTCCCGCTGGAGTAACGGGTGTACGGGGTACTGAGTTTGGCCTCAGCGTTCAGGCGGATGGCCAAACGGGCGTTGCTACTCTCAGCGGCGCAGTAGACACAACTGCCGCCGGGGAAACCGTGCAACTGCCTGCCGGTTTTCAAAATTTGATGGTGCCGGGGGAGCCGCCAACCCAGCCAGTTCCGCTGCGAGATGATCCAGGCTTAGATTATGAGCGAGACGTTTTCCTTGAGAACGGTACGCGCTTTGTGGCGCTGATAGGCCAGGTTGACCCTGTCAATAGTGTGTTTGTAGATGGCATTCCCCAACGGGTTGATCGCCAGGGGCAATTTACGGTCACTCGTGTAGCGGTGACCCGGTTACGAGTTGAGGTAGTCGTAGTTACTCCCTTAGGTCGTCAGGAAACCTATGAGATTTACCTGCTCTAGAGCGTTCAACCGTGGGATAAGTAGTGCCTTCCCCCTGCTGCTGTCCGGCTTACTGATAGTAATACTAGGCAAACTGGGATTGCTAGCTCCCCTGGTTCAGGGCGAATATCACCTGCGCTTTCAACTCCGAGGCCTCCGCCCCTGGTCGGAAGAGGTGGTGTTAATTGCCATTGATGATTCTAGCCTCGATGCTCTGGGGGCATTTCCCTGGTCCCGACACCGCTATGCTGAGTTACTGCAACGGTTGCAAGCGGCTCCGCCCCAAGCCATAGTGTTTGACATTCTAATGAGCGATGCCAGCCCTGATGATCCACTCCTGGCAGAGGCTATGGCCGCTCACTCCAGGGTGATCCTGGCTTCAGCCTGGAATCGTGAGGGGCGACCTATAAAACCAACGGCAACCCTGGCCCAGGCTGCCTTGGGTAGTGGCCATATCATGCAATACCACTACCGAGGATGGCATATCCACACGATTAAGCCGGTGATTCAGGGGGAGCCTGCCCTGGCCATTGCTACGGCGAAGGCCATTGGGCTTACCCAACGGGAGATTCAGCTTCCTCCCCTTGATCTACCGTTATGGGTTAACTGGCGTAGCACCAGTCACCAACTCACAACCTATCCTTTCATCGATGTTTTGGAGGGCCAAGTAGACCCTGAAGTTTTTCGTAACAAAATCGTACTGGTTGGTGCCACAGCACTGGGGCTAGATGACTGGGTTACTCCCTTTGACGTGACGCCCCCCGCTAGCGGAGTGCATCTCCACGCGGCGTTAATTGACAATTTGCTCAATCGCAGTTGGCTGGTACCAGTGGTGGGTAGCTGGTTTGCGGTGTCGTTTCTGGGGCTAGGAGTTAGCTATTGGCTGCTAAAATACCCCCTCGATCAGCAGGTTCAAATAGTTGGGGCTTGCCTAATTCTCTGGTGGGGGTTGGCTGTGGTGCTCCTACACCTTAACCTGTGGCTTCCTGTAGTTGGGCCGGGGCTGTTTATAGCCACCCTGGGCAGTCTGACAATTTGTTGCCAAGTGCTCCAGCAGAATCGCTGGTCAAAACACCTGGTGGGGAGTCTAAAACGCCAGTATTGCGACTCTTTGCTTGCTCCCCAGGCAAACTTGCCTGATTTTACCAGTCACCAGGAATCTGCCCTATTTCAGGCCGATGACCAGTCAGCTATAGCCCAATTGCTACAGCTGACTCAACAATTAGGGCGCTCTCAAGCAGTTCAGGTGGCTATCACCCGTAGCTTGCCGCTTGGCTTAGTCGTTGTAGCCCTTGATGGCACTGTATGGGTTATTAACCCGATGGCGGCCCGATGGCTGGGCCTTGCCATTGGCGATAATCTGGCGGTTGCCCTAGTACCCAATTGGTTGACTGAATCGGCCTGGGAAGCCTGCTGGCAGGTCGCAATCCAGGGGCATGGCCATTTTACCCAAGTACTACAACAAGGGGAGACCTGGTACGAGCTGCGCCTGGACCCCCTGCTGGCCAGTGATGCTAATCTGCCTGATGCTTGGCCCCAGGGAGCCATCATACTAATTGAAGATATTTCCTACCGTCGGGACACCGAAACTGAGTTGCGGTGTCTTAACGATGGTTTGGCCGCTCAGGTTCAAGTTTGTACGGGTCAGCTTGAGGACTTAAATCGGACGTTGCAGAGGCAAATTACGGTGCGTCAGCAGGCCCAACAGCAGTTAATTCGTGAGACATTGCACGATCCCCTAACGGGTTTACCCAACCGTCGGCAGTTTCTGATGCGGTTGAGCCAGCAGTTGAAACGGGCTGGGGCAGGCTTGTTCACTGTACTGTTCTTAGATTGCGATCGCTTCAAGTTAATTAATGATGCCTTTGGCCACTCGGTAGGAGACGAACTCCTCAAGCAAGTCGCTGCAACGGTGCAAGATTGTGTGCGCCATGCGGACATCATTGCCCGCTTTGGGGAAGATGAGTTTATGGTGCTGCTGCTTAATCCAGAACAGGCCAGAGATGCAGTTGCCGTAGCCCAACGCATTCGTCAGCGTTTTACCCAGTCCTTTCAGATTGGCGAACACCAACTTTTCACCAGCGTTAGCATTGGGATTGTGATTGGCGACCCAGACTACAGCCAGCCCAATGATGTACTGCGAGATGCCGATACAGCTATGTACCAGGCTAAAGTTAACGGGCTGGGCTACGCTATCTTTGAGCCAAGTATGCATCTGGACGTGCGCCGGTCGTTACAGCTAGAAACAGCCCTACGTCTGGCGATTGAGAGGCAAGAATTTCAGCTTTACTATCAACCTATTTTTTCTCTCAAAACTCAACGGCTTTTGGGATGTGAAGCCCTGCTTCGCTGGCTACATCCAGAGCAAGGCATGATACCGCCTGACGAATTTGTGCCAATTGCTGAGGATACTGGTCTGATGGTTGCCATTGATAAATGGGTAATTAGAGAAGCCTGTAGGCAAATGCAATTCTGGCGGCAATGCCATCTAATACCAGCAGACGCCATAATTTCCGTAAATTTATCGGCAGCTCAATTTCTACAGCCCGATTTAATCGCCCAAATTAACAAGGTTCTTCAGGAGAGCTCTTTACCCTCCACCAACCTGAAACTTGAAATCACCGAAACCGTCGTGATTCAGAATCCTCAACAGGTGATAGAAACCATTAAAACCCTGAGAAATCAGGGTATTAGCCTGAGCATTGATGATTTTGGTGTAGGTTACTCTTCCTTGAGCTATTTACAGCAATTGCCCGTGAATATCTTGAAGATTGATCGTAGCTTTATTAACGACATTCATCAAAGTCAGCAGCAGTATGGCATTGTGGAAGCGATTATGCGACTGGCCGAGAATCTTAACATTCAGGTCATTGCTGAGGGTATTGAACAAGCTGAACAGCTCCAGTGTTTGAAACAACTGGGCTGCCAGTTTGGGCAGGGTTATATCTTTGCCCGCCCGTTGAACGTTGTCCAGTTCACCCAATATCTGCAGCAGATAAGCAGCTAGGTGGAGTAGTCGGCAAGAAATCGTTTACCCTATCCCCCAGTTCTCACCCATAGACATTACCATTAACCTGAGTAGGTCAACCAACTGGACTGAAATAGCTACCAAGATTAAACCTATTTGAGATAAAACCCATGAGTAAAAGGGCTAAAACACTTAGCCCCTTTACTCATGACATTGAAAGCATGCTGCCTAGGCAGGCAGTGTTCCAATCTCTTTAATCCTTCGAGTTAATCCTTCGAGATTTTGGGGGGCTCGCGAAAGGCGATAGCAAAAAACAGAGTTCCAATGATGCAAGCCAAAATGAAAATGTATGCAACAGCTTCCATGGTGAATGCTCTCCTACTTTACCTGGACACTTTTAGTTTACAAGGATTTCAAGGATTTCAGGGGCCTGTTCTGCCCTTTAGGTATTGGCCCAACTGAGGCTAGGCCTGTGCAGACCAACCTGCTGGTAATGAAAAAGCCTGACTGACAAGGCAAAGCCCTTAGCAGTCAGGCCATCCATTAAACCCAGGGAGGCTAAACCCGTTCTTCGTTACGGGTGGTCAAGTCACCCACCTTCTGGAAGAAGCCCCATTCCACCTGTTCGGGGGAAAGGTCGGGGTCGATACCGGCAAACACGTCCCGGAATAGAGTACGGGCACCGTGCCAGATATGGCCGAAGAAGAACAGCAGAGCAAACACAGCGTGACCATAGGTAAACCAGCCACGGGTGCTGGTACGAAATACCCCGTCAGAGCCGAGGGTTTCCAGGTCAAACTCGAAGGGTTCGCCAAGCTGTGCCTTACGGGCATAGCGCTTGACCAGCGCAGGCTCGGTGATGGTTTGGCCATCCAATTCGCCGCCGTAGAAGATGGCGGTTACGCCAGTCTGCTCAAAGCTGTACTTCGACTCGGCACGTCGGAAGGGGATGTTAGCCCGAACGATGCCGTCTTTGTCAACCAGAACCACGGGGAAGGTTTCAAAGAAGTTGGGCATGCGGCG
>CAYUBC010000283.1:0-5645 GCA_964442885.1 uncultured bacterium
GGAGGGGGAGGGGGAGAAGGGGGCGCATGGGGGGTTGAGGTTTGAGGTTTGAGGTTTGAATTCCCCTCCAGGGAGGGGCAGGGGTGGGTGACTCCAGGGAGGGGCAGAGGTGGGGTTTAAGGTTTAAGGTTTGAGGTTTGAGGTTTGAGGTTTGAGGTTTGAATTCCCCACCAGGGAGGGGTAGGGGTGGGTGACTCCAGGGAGGGGCAGGGGTGGGTTTTGAATTTTGCCTTCTCCCCTACTCATCCACCCGACACGCTTCCGGTGCATCGGTCGGCAGAATGCCGAGCTGCTGGGCCTTTTCAAGCAGGGTGATGCGATCTCGGAGTTGGTTGGCGTTGAAGGGGGCGTTGGCCAGGGAGTAGCTGAGCTGGGCCTGGCGCAGGCGGGGGATGGCGCTGGGCAGGTCGTTGCGGAGCACGTCGATTTCGCCGAGACCTTCCAGGGCAAGGGCGCGCCAGAGTTCATCGTTGTTGGCGGTGGCCAGGGTGAGGGCCTGGGTGTAGTGGATGGTGGCCAGGTTGTTGAGCCCGGAGAGGCTGTAGAGGTCGCCCAGAGCCAGGTGTAGGCTGTCCGTGGGGGTGAGGGCGAGCTGGGTTTCGAGGGTGGCGATCGCCGCATCCAGCATTTGGTAATTGAGGTAGACTTCGGCTTCGGCCAGGGCCAGTTCTTCGGCGGTAAGGGTGGTGCGGTCGAGGGTGGCCAGGTCGGTTTGCAGGCGAGATCGAGTTTCGGGAAAGAGCATCGCAAACCCGGCGGTGGCGCAACCGGCATCCAGGTCGGAGGAAGCGCCCTGGTCGGTGACCACCTGGACGGCGTAGAAGGCGGCTACATCCAGGGGCGGAGCGCCGCTGTAGACGGCGGTAGTGTCCGCCGTGGTGGTTTCCCAGATGATGCGCTCGCGGCCACCGTTGGCATCTTGCCACTGCCAGAGGCGCACGGTGTAGGTGGTAGCGCCTTCTACGGGTTGCCAGCGGATGGTGAACTGGTCACCGGGTTGAAAGGTATTGCGGGGGGTAATCACGTAGGGCAGGCGTGAGTCAAACCCGCCGTTAAGGCGACCGGCCCGCACCCCGCCCCCCTGGCCTCGGTTGGGGGAGCGGCCCCCCTGCCGACGGCGGCCACCTACCAAAAAATTAACAATACCGGCCTCGGCGGGGGGCGGCGACACCAGCCATAGATCCCACCCCAGCCCTATGACCAGCAGCCCAGTACCAACAATGCGCCCCAGCCGCAGGCTCCACAACGATTTCAGGACAGCAGGCATTGATAGTCACCTACAAACAGTCAAACTTACAGTCAATCGTCAGGCACGGGCCAAGCGGGTAAACCGCTATGGGTGGCGCACCTGGTAATTCAGGTAAGCGACCAGGCTGGCTGTGCCCAGGGCGGCCAATAACGGCGGCACTAGCGGCACCCAGCCCCCCGCCCCAATGAACAGGGCGTAACACATCCCGACCAGACCGGCGACTCCTACCAAACCCGCCAGGGCCAGGGGCAGAGGCCGCACCAGTTGCCGCACAATCAGCCCGCCTACCAGCGCCCAGAGCCCAATCCACAGGGTTTCGGCCCATACTGGCCACCACCAAATCAACCGGCGTTGGCCCAGCCCAGCCGCTACCAGTTGGCTGACCATCTGCCCATGCACAACCACTCCGGGCAGCTCACCCTGGGGCGTATTATACGAGTCGGCATTGCGATCCGTCAGGTCTTTGTAGCCGATTAACACAATCCGCCCCCGTATCAAAGCCGGATCAAATTCGCCGGTAAGGAGCTGCTGGAAGGTGATTTCAGGCGCAAACTGGTTGGGGTCGCCCCGGTGGCGGCGGTAGTTGACCATACTCTGGTAGCCAACGAGGGCATCGGGGTTGAGGGGGGCATAGGCCGCGCTCTGGCTGGTGAGAATGCCATCAACCCAGAGTTGGGGCACGCGCACCGAGCCAATCACCATATCTTGAATGTTGCCATCGGGTAAAAAGGGGTCGGTGTAGGGAACGCCCTGCTGGTCGAGGTAAGCCTTGGCCAGCAGCAGACTAAAGGCGCTGGCCGTATCGCAGCGGGGGGGATCGGCCTCGTGCTTGAGGTAATGGCGACGAACGAAGTTGTTGGGGTCTACCTCAAAATCGTTGAAGCCCACCTGGCGGCTGGGCAGTTCTGGCGGTTGCTCAACGCCGGGGGAATCGCCGTAGGAGGCTTTGCAGATGCCCAGCAGGTTCTGGCTTTGTTGCAGTTCTGCCGCCAGTTCTGGGCTGGCCTCGAAGTCGCGGTAGAAATCCAGCCCAATTAGAGCGGGCTGATGGGCCTGCAAAGCGGCTAACCCATCCTTTAAGGCTGCATCGGGGATGGTGCCTAAGCCGGGCTGGTAGCGGCCCTGCTTGATCTGCTCTCGCAGCCAGGTGCCGCTGGCCTCGTCCACCACGACCATCAGCAGGTGGGGATCCTGGGGTTCACTGGGGCGATGGCGCAGGAGGGCATCGTAGGCAACCAGCTCCAGGGGTTGCAGCCCGCCCACCAGGCGCAGGGTATAAACGGCCAGGGTAACGGCGGCACTGGCTAACCCCAGGGATCGCCCCGTCACCTTGCGAAAGGGCAGTTCCTGGCTGGCGGCGATGTACTCAAGCTGCTGGGGACTGGGCGGCGGGACTTTGTAGGCAGACTGGGCCAGCCAAAGCTTGGCTTGCTCCAGGGCTTTGCGGCGCAGCAGCAGGCTGTCATCCCGCCCGGCCTTCTCCCATTCGATGGCCCGCAGCAGCAGCCGAGTATGGCGATCAACATAGTCGGCATCGCTTTCTAAGATGCGGTACAGATCGCCAAAGTTGGAGGAAAAATCCCCTTCGTGGTCCTGAAAGTTCACCGTGGGGCGGTTGGCCAGGGCGGCCGGGCGCTGGACAGCTACCGGCCCATTGACCACCCCAATCAACCGCTTGTTGAGGCTGTGGGCATAGTCAATCTGAGCCAGACAGTCGGGATTGGCCAGGGTCTGCACCGAGAGAATGACCAGGCAGTTTTGGGCGCTTTCAATGGCTTCTTTAACGGTGTCCAGGCCATCCCCCGCAACGGGGTGGCTAATTTGATCAAACCAGGTGCTTTTGCTCTGAATCTGGAGGGTGCTGTGCAGGCGGCGGGCAAAGTCTAAGTCCTGGGAGTCTGCAATCAGGAATACATCCAGGGTTTGGGTGCCGGGCTGGGTCAGGCTTTCGGTAACAAAGGTGACCTGCAGGTCAATCGGGGGATAGTGGGCGCGCTGCCGGGCCGCTTTGATCCACCCTTCGTAGTAGCGCCGCTCGGCCCCGCGCAGCAGCACGCTGGGGTTGTGGCGCTGCCGTTCCCATTTCAGGGCCTGCACCAGCAACCGCTTGTGGTCACGAAAGTAGGCGGTATCGTGGCGCAGGGTGGCGATTAGCTGGCGGCTACCGGCGTGGAGGGGGGCGGCGGTTTCGGTATCGCGCAGGTCAATCAACTTGACGTTGTCCAGCGCGGCTGGAGCAGTGGCCGCATCAATGGTTTTGACCAGTACGGGCACAATGCGCTTGTGCAGGCTGAGGGCGTAGTTGAGTTCCTCCATGCAGTAGCTCGACTGGAGGGAGGTCGGAGACATCAGGAAAACGAAGTTATCGGCCCGTTCAATGCCGCGGGCAATGGCCTCACGGATGCGATCGCCTGCGGCCAAATCCTGCTGCCGATCCCACACCGTGAACCCGGCCCGTCTGAGCAATTGCCGCACCCCGTTACTGAAACTCCCGGTTTGGGATGGGGTCATGCGGTCAAGCTGGCGGCGGATGGCCTCCTTCATGTCGCTGTCTTCGTCGGCGTAGCAGAGGTAGACCTGGGCCAACTGGTCATCGGCGTATTTGGTACTCTCGGTGATGAACTCACAGTGCAGGTCGGTGGGCTGCGAAAAGGGTAAATCCTCATCAATGGCCTGCTTGAGCCAGGCTTCGGCGGCCTCACGCCAGGCTCCGCTGAGCAGGTAGCGGGGCTGGCGCTGGTTTTGCTGCCAGGCAAGCGCCTCTACTAAATATTCCGTGTGCCGGTGGACAAAGGCTCTGTGCTTTTCCAGGGTGTTGACCAGCTCGGCCAGGGCCTTGTCAGGGTCGTCTAGGCCCTCGCGAAAATTGATCCAGTTGAGCTTGGCCAGGGTGGGCGGCAGGTTGCGGGTGGCCGAGTGCAGCCCCTTGGCCTGGTAAGTGACCCAGTCGGCCTCGCTGCCCTGGGGATGGCGCTGCTGCCAGGTATCGCGAGAAATTTCCTCCACATGCATGACGGAAATGATGCGCTTGTTAAAGCGCAGCGCCTGGTTCACTTCCTCGGCGCAGTGGGGGGAGTTCACCGAGTGGGGGCTGAGCACAAAAATCAGGCTGTCGATGCGCTCGATGCTACGGTTAATGTGGACCTGGTAGTCTACGGCAAAGGGAATGTCGGTTTGATCTAACCAGATGTCATAACCCAGGGCCGTAAGCTGGGCTTGCAGCCAAACCACAAAGGCTTTGCTGTCGGGTCGCCCGTAGGAAATAAAGGCATCTTGCAGCGGCAGCATGGTAGATGAGGTAGATAACAATGACGATAGGAACCATTAGGTGATTTCTAGTTAAAACCATACCCCGGCAGGAGGTAGGATGGGCAAAGCTTGCGTGCCCATCGGCAGAACATCTGATGGGCATGGGCAAGGCCCTTTGCCCATCCTACGCAGAGGAACAATCTTGCCAAGAAATCTCCTTAGAACTGATAGCGAATATCAAAATATACTCGCAGGCCAGCGGGGCGATCGCTGGGTAGTTCATCCAGCTTAATCAAGGGATAGCCCAAATCTACCCGCGCCGTCAGGCTCTCCAGGGGGCGGGCTTCTAAGCCCAGGCCAGTGCCCACCAGCCAGTTCTGGCGGGTAGCCTGAGAGGCTGGATTGTTGGCCCACACGTAGCCCACATCAAAAAAGGGAATTAGCCGTAGCGTTCCCCGACCGCTTTCGTCCCGCTGGAGGGTAATCTGGTCTTCCACGGAAAAGCGCAGGCCGTTGTCGCCAAAGCGCTGATTTTGAAAGTAGCCCCGCACCGACTGCGGCCCGCCTACAAAGAACTGCTCTGAGCCCAGCAAACTATCTGGCGTTAGCTGCACACTGCCCTGAATCAGCAGGCGATGGTTTGGCCCCAGCACCTGCAAGCGCTGCACCTGGCCCAGCCAGCTAAAGAACTGGCCATCGGGCACCGGAGCGGGGGCAAGGGTAGCGTCAAACAAACCGGTGCCCAGCCGAAATTGCGATTGTATCCCCCACACGCCGCCGGGGTCGTAGCGCAGGTAATCCTGGCTGAAGCTGACCACGCTGGTGACCGTGGGCGGGGTAATAAAGCCCAGCAGCAGGGTAGAGCCCTGGCGGTAGCGGAACCCCGCCGACAGAGCCAGTTCCTCCCGCAGGGTGCGAATAATTGGTTGACGATACTGGAGTTCGTAGCTGTCGGTAGAGCCACTCAGCCCCAGGGCAAAGGTGGGCTCGTTGCGGTCGGTAATGCGGTAGTTGCTGGGGTTCGCCCGAAACAACAGGGTGCCATTCATGGGGTTGAGCGGTACCTGATAGGTCAGGTCGTAGGCGTAGGCTCCGCCGGTGGTGGTGCGGTACACCGAGGCCAGCAGGCGATCGCTGGCGGTCGGTA
>CAYUBC010000284.1:0-4812 GCA_964442885.1 uncultured bacterium
AGTCGAGGGCATCAAAGTGGTACCAGTGCCACTTCATGCTGGAATATTTGTCGCCCCGTCCCGGAAAGTTAAAGCCCGTCCAGGATTTAATCTTCCGCATCTGCCCCAGAGACTGGTAGCGGTTGCGCGGATCCATTGGGGTGGCGTTGAATTCTTCTTCAAAATCTGCGGCCATTTTATGGTTAAACACCACATCAGCGTAGATGTTGATGCCCAAATCGCGACAGGCCTTGACGGCAGCGACGTACTCATCCTTAGTGCCGTACTTGGTGGGGATGGTGCCCTGCTGGTTAAACTCCCCCAGGTCAAACAGGTCGTAGGCCCCGTAGCCCACATCGTAGCCGCCGCCGATGCCTTTGTAGGCCGGGGGTAGCCAAAGGGCGGTAATGCCCGCATCCGCCAGGGCCTTGGCTTCATCTTTGACCCGGTTCCAGTGGTTGCCATCCGCTGGGGTATACCAGTGGAAATACTGCATCATGGTGCCGTTAAATTCTTCCCCACCGACCCTGGCCCACAGGCTAGAGGCATTGGCTTCCAACCATTCCCGTAGCGTGCTGCGCAACGTCTCGCGGGCCTCGGTAGGAACAGCCGTACCGAGGGAACTAAAGGACTCTTTGAGCTGCTTAAAGATGCTGTCCATAGTAGTACGGGTAAAAAGGACGCAAGCCTGAAATCAAAATTTTTCACACCATAAAGGAAGAAGGTAAAGATTGGGTAGGAATGAAAGGTTAAGTTCTGACTCTTGCATGGGAAGCCAGTTGCCACGCCGCTAAGCCAGCGATGACCCGGTCTGCTGTAGCCGTCCACCCGACAAGGCCTCCTTGAGCCTGCACCACAGCCAAGGTAGCCTGAGCCTGCAACCGCTGCAGCGTCGGTGTTGTACCGTAGCGGTTGAGCCATCCTGGCCTCAAGACCACCATTAAGGGCGAGAATGGCATTAGTTTCGCTACTAGCTGACACCGTGCCCTGGTGATGGCAAAGGAAGAGAGATGATTCAAACCAATCCTCAGTTACTCACGGCTGACGACTTCATTACCCAGTATGGCGATCAGGATCGCTATGAACTTATTGATGGGGAATTGATAGATATGGAACCAACGGGCCTCCATGAGCAAGTCATCGATTTTGTGGCTCGAAAGCTCCATGTTGAAATTGACCGCCTGGCGTTGCCCTATGCTATCCCCCACTGTTGTTTAATTCGAGCCTCGAACGATACGGCGTTTCGTCCTGATTTGGTTGTCCTGGCTCGAACTCTTCTGAGCCAGGAACCCCTTTGGCCTTATCAGCCCATCCTGACAGGGGGGGCAGCCATTAAGCTAATTGCAGAGGTAGTTAGCACCAACTGGCAAAATGACTATGCCCGCAAGGTAGAAGACTACGCTCTGCTGGGCGTGCCGGAGTATTGGATTGTTGATTACTTGGGCCTGGGCGGCAGAGAATACATTGGCAAGCCCAAGCAGCCGACAGTAACCGTGTGTCAACTCAAGGCTGATTTCTATGAAAAGCACCTGCGCAGACAGGATGATGTCTTAAGCTCGTCCATTTTTCTGAATTTGGCCCTTCAGGTAGGAGCCGTCTTTGCAGCAGGCCAGTTATGATCACCCTGCTCACCGACTTTGGCACCCAGGATGCCTACGTGGGCGTGATGAAGGGGATTATCGCCAGTCGCTGCCCCACTACGCCGATTATTGATCTGACCCATGGAGTGCCCCCTCAGGATTTACTAGCGGCGCGGTTTCTGCTGCTCAGTGCCTTTCCCTACTTTTCACCCAGGACGGTGCATCTGGTGGTGGTAGATCCGGGCGTGGGGAGTTGCCGTCGCGCTATTGCGGCGCAGCTCGCGGGGGGAATCTTTGTTGGCCCCGACAATGGCATCCTCAGCGGCGTGGCGCACCAGAGCCCCATCCTCAAAGCGGTTGAGCTAACCAACCCGGCCTACTGGCGCACGCCCAACCCCAGCGCCACATTTCACGGACGGGATATTTTTGCCCCCGTGGCGGCTCACCTGGCCAATGGGGTACCCCTAGAACACTTGGGCTTACCGATTGCGGCTGATTCCCTCGTACAGTGTGAGCTGCCGCCCCTCACCATCACCGACAGGGAACTGGCGGGCTGTATTCAATACATCGACCACTTTGGCAATGCAGTGACTACCCTTCCAGCAGAGGCGGTGGGCGATCTCCCCTGGCACCTGAATCTGGGAACTACCCGCATCCCTAGCGCCACCACCTACAGCAGCGCCGAACCTGGAACAGCCCTAGCCCTGATTGGCAGCCACGGCTTTGTTGAAATTGCCATTAACCAGGGAAATGCTCAACAACGACTGGGCCTGTCAGTTGGCGATATTACAACGCTGGAATTCAGCGAATCGCTCTAGAGACGCGGAGTTCAAAATGCAAAATTCAAAGTGCAAAATCCTTGGGCATTAGTGTTTCAAGCGTCCTGAACGGCAGGCTTATTTCTGCTGTAGTGGACTGGCTGCAAAACCGCTGTGTTACTGGTTTGGGTATTTCTGACTAAACTGCTCCCACGCGATGCCTTCAGTTTCCAGAACGTTCAAAAACGGGTCACCCTGAGCTTTCCGGCGCTGGTAGTCTACCTCACGCCAGCCAATCGGCTCAATCTCTGGTGTCTGATCGCGATACTCAAACAAAAGGTCAAGGCGAGCCTTGGATGATTCGGGCAACTCATCACTAATAATCAACAAGTCAGTATCACTTTCTTGAATAAAGTCTCCTCGCGCTACTGAACCAAACACAATGGCTCGATAGTGGGTTAACGGTAGAGCAGAAAGATAATGCTGGATGCGCTGAGAACGCCACCGCAGGCGGGCTTGCTTATCCACCATGAGCAGCTAACTCTTCTACAAACGTCGCAACGACCCTAGCACAGTTAATACTGGTTCTGGCATTCTCAGCATCATAGAAATCCATCGGCGCGCCCTCGCTATAAGCATCAGGGTAGCGGCTGGGAATATAAACCTTATCCAGTTCACGAGCGCATTTTTGCAGTTCTTCGGGCACCGTGACCGATGCCTGAATTTGAGTCAGCAGGCGCTGAATGGAATGGCCTGTTGCAAAGCAATCGCTGCTTCTCAGCCACCCCTTCAAAAATAGCTCTGCGGCCTGATGAGCCTTGAAACAGGCCCAATCAAAATCCTCAGCTTCGTAGTCTCGCTGGGCAGAGGCCAGGGTGTGCCTGGCCTGCTTTTGGTATCGTTGCCACTCGTGTTGTTTCACTGAGGTGGGGCTGATGACGGTGCAATGAGCCTTCAATCACCCTATCCTAATTGACAATTCGCTGAGCGTTCCAGTGCCAGCACCGCCAGGAACACGAGACGTTGCCTAACCGCAGGGTCATGACCTTAGCCAAAATAGACGGGTTCATTGCCTGGCGTCCACTTAATGTTGCAGCCAACACTGGGCGTTTGGTCGGCGGGTATGGACTTACCAGCCAGAGCCGCATCCAGGGCCGCCCGCAGGTCTTTGCCAGTAACCGCAACGCCGTTGCTAGGGCGGCTGTCATCCAGCTGACCGCGATAGACCAGGGTTTTAGCGCTGTCAAACACAAAAAAGTCGGGCGTGCAGGCGGCGGTGTACTGTTTGGCGGTTTCCTGGCTTTCGTCAAAACAGTAGGGGAAGGTAAACCCTATTTCTTCGGCTTGAGCTTTGAGGAATTCTGGGCCGTCCTGGGGATGGGTTTGTAGACTATTGGCGCTGATCGCTACAATGCCCAACCCTTTGGGGCCATAGTCTTTACCAATGCGAGCCAGCTCATCCTGAACGTGCTTAACAAAGGGGCAGTGGCGGCAGATGAACATAACCAGCAGTGCTGGAGCGTCGGCAAAGGTAGCCAGGGTAATGGTTTCTCCAGATATCACATCCGGTAGAGCAAAGTCAGGGGCAGCGGTGCCCAGCGGTAGCATTGTCGATTCCACCATGACCATTGGGGTATCTCCGGGGTTGAGAGGGTTATCTTAAGCCTACCGGGCCAAGCGGGGAAGAGGGAAGGGGGAGGAGGGTAGTTCAAAGTTCAAAGTTCAAAATTCAAAACTTTTTTTCATCTCCTGGTTCTATTTTGTAAGCGCTGTAATGTGCGTTGGACGGTGGATAGAGTCTGACGATCGCCCTGGGCTTCTAAATGGGCCTGGGCTCGTTTCAGGTCGGCGATGGCGCGTTCGGCGTCGCCCTGGCTTTCGTAGACGGCGCTGCGGTAGCAGTAGGGTAGGGCCACCGGGTCGCCGCAGGCAATGGCATCGCTGTAGTCGCGCACGGCTCCCTTCAGGTCTCCTAGCTTTTGCAGGGCGTTGCCCCGGTAAACGTAGGCGATAGGCAAATGGGGCTTAAGGTCGATGGCTTGGGTAAAGTCCTGCACGGCGACCGGGTAGCGTCGCTGGTCTAGCCGCAGCCAACCCCGGTTACAGTAGGCGGCAAATTGACGGGGATTGTGGTTGAGGGCCTCACTCAGGTCAAGTTCAGCCTCATCGGGTTGGTTCAATTCCAGGTAGGCCGCTCCTCGATTGTTCAGCGCTACGGCATGGTTGGGCTGCAGGTTTAGCACCTGGGTGTAGTCACTAATGGCACCGGGCTGATCGCGCAGGTCATGGCGGGTAACGCCTCGGTTAAAGAAGGCCACCGCATCGTCAGGGTCAATGGTTGGGTTCTGAAAGCGCTGGGTCAGCGCCTCCACCACGGGCCGGTTAGTGGTGCGGAGCTTAGCGTCTACCCCAGGCACAGAAACACTTTGGGTGGGTAGAGGTTGCAAACTAACGATGGCATAGGTGTGGTCTGGGTCGCTATCCAGGCCGCTGTC
>CAYUBC010000284.1:4822-5630 GCA_964442885.1 uncultured bacterium
AGACCACGTAGCTCTCTGCCGTGCCCATGATTTTGAACTTGAAGCGATCGGGGTACCGCTCTCGCAGGGGCAGCAGTTGGTTGAGAGCCGACTTTAACAGGGTCATTTGGGTGGGTTCTGTGCCCCAGCGCTGGCTGATGCGCCCAATCAGACGACCCTCTTGCTGGTCGCCCCGGTGACACCAGCCCAACTCTAGATGAGCACCGCGCTCTAGCAGCCGGGTAAACCGCTTGAGGAGGTCGTCGTCAATGGTTACCTGGCTGGCCCAGGGCCACACCAGCAGGAGCCGATGTTGGGCCTTGTCAATGGCGAGTTCTAAAGCCTGGCGGCTGGCCAATTTAGGAGGCTCACCGCCCAACCCTGGCGGAGTGGGAAAATCAATAATCCAGGGGCTGCCCGTTTGCTGCTGTCCATCGGCGGAGGTTTCAGCGTTAGCCTGTTTCAGCGTGCTGATTTCGGCTTCACTTTGGGTCAGGCGTCTGGCTAGCTGAGCTAGCGCCTGGCGTGTCTTCAATGCGGGCGGGCTATCGGGAGCCACGGCAGCAAGCTGGTTAGTGAGACGCTGCTGGCGCTCGGCCAGGGATTGTGTCATCCCCTCAAGCTGAGACAGTTGCGCCTTAAGCTGCCCCAAATACTGGGAAGCCATCTGCTGCACCTGTTCACGGGTATGACCAGCGGTTTCCTGGCGGTTCACCTGGTCTTGCAGGTGATGCATGAGCCGCCCCAGCCGCTCCAGCTCAAGGAAAATGTCGTCATGACTGGGCGAATCGGGAGATAGCCCCAGCCCATTCACCGAGCCAACGGGGAT
>CAYUBC010000285.1:0-1820 GCA_964442885.1 uncultured bacterium
GAGGCCGCGTTCCTGGCGAAAGTCGACCGGGCCGTGCGCCGGCACGAGTACTGCGTCGTCGTGGTAAGCGAGGGCGCGCGCCACGCCGACGGCCGCTTCCTGGCCGATGCCGGGACGCAGGATGCCTTCGGGCACCGGCAGCTGGGTGGCGTCGCGCCGGTGATCGCGTCGCTGGTGCGCGAGCGGCTCAAACTGAAGTACCACTACGCCATCGCTGACTACCTGCAGCGTTCGGCCCGCCACATCGCCTCGCGGGTCGATGTCGAGCAGGCCTACGCCGTGGGCAAGGCCGCCGTCGAGTTCGCCCTCAAGGGCCACCACGGCATCATGCCGACGATCGTCCGCAAGTCCGACCGGCCTTACCGCTGGACCATCGGCCATGCGCCCCTCAACCAGGTGGCCAACTTTGTACAGCTCCTGGAAATGCGCTACGATGCCAAACTCGATGAAGACGGCAAGGAGTTCATTGGCTTTGCGGTGGAAGGGGTGAGCCTGATGCAAACCCTGATCGACGATGTGCTGGCCTACAGTAAGGTAGATTTGCAGGGCATTGAGTGGCAGCTCACCGATGTGCAGCACGCCCTGGATCAAGCCCTGGGTAACCTGCGCGGACGCATTGCCGAAACCGGCGCGGTGATTACCGCCGATGCCCTGCCCACGATTGTGGCCGATGGCACCCAGCTCATGCAGCTATTCCAGAACCTGGTTGGCAACGCCATCAAGTTCCGCAAACCCACAGAAATGCCCCGCATCCACATTGGGGTGCAGCGTCAGGATGACCACTGGCTGCTCTCCGTAGCGGATAATGGCATCGGCTTTGACCCCCAGTTTGCCGAGCGCATCTTCGTCATCTTCCAGCGCCTGCACACCCGTGATGAATATCCTGGTTCTGGCATGGGACTGGCCATTTGCAAGAAAATTGTCGAGTGTCACCGAGGCCGCATTTGGGTAGAAGCGGCCCCTGACCAGGGCGCGACATTTTATTTCACCATCCCCGTTGAAGGACGCGATCTCAACCATGGCAACGGACGCAAGGCCCAAAACTATCTTTTTAGTCGAGGATAATCGCGGCGATATTCGCCTGATTCAAGAAGCGCTAAAAAGTACTGCCGTCCCGTGTGAGGTGGTCATCGCTCGGGATGGCATGGAGGCGATGGCCTACCTGCAACGCCAGGGGGAGTTTGCTGGGGTCACTCCCCCCGACTTAATTTTGCTGGATTTGAATTTGCCCAAAAAGGACGGGCGGGAAGTGCTGGCGGAAATTAAGGCTAACCCAACCCTGAAGCACATTCCTATCATTGTGCTGACCACCTCACGGAACGAGGAGGACATCTGCAAAAGCTATGACCTGCACGTTAACTGCTACATCTCTAAATCACGCAATTTGGCCCAGCTATTCAAGATTGTTCAAGGAATTGAGGCATTTTGGTTAGAAACAGCGACGTTACCACCGAGCATCCTCTAAATCCAGCCGTGGTGCGAGTTCTCCTGGTGGAGGATGACCTGGCCGAGGCTCGATTTTTGCAGGAAGTGCTCAAGGGTTCGCCTCGCAGTCGCTTTCACCTGAGCCATGCCAAACGACTGGGGGAGGCGATCGATTGGTTGGGCCAGCAGTGCTTTGACGTGGCGTTACTGGATTTGTCGCTGCCGGACAGTACCGGTCTGGCGTCCCTAGACGTGCTGATTCGGCAGTTTCCGGGCCTGCCGGTAGTGGTGCTCACCAACACCAACGATGATGAGCTGGCCGTGGCTGCCGTTCGCCACGGAGCGCAGGACTATCTAATGAAGCGATCGCTGCAGCAGGAGGTGCTGGTGCGATC
>CAYUBC010000285.1:1830-5623 GCA_964442885.1 uncultured bacterium
TGTTTTACGCCATTGAACGCCAGCGGGCCGAAGACGCTCTGCGAGAGGCTAACGAAGTGCTGGAAGACCGCGTACAGGCCCGCACCGCTGAACTGGAGGCCGCTAACCGCCACCTGCGGCAAGAAATTGAGCAGCGCCAGCGCATTCAAGAGCGGCTAACCCTGGCCCAGGAAGCCGCCAAAATGGGCACCTTCGAGTGGGAACTTACCCCGCCAAAACCCTCTCGCCCAGCCTATTCTGAATCCCAGGCCGCTGCCGATGCAGTAGCCAGCCTGGGCAAAAACTGGCCGTGGCCCATTCACTCGGAAGATACTGAGCAAGTCGAGCAAGACCTGCAGCGGGCCATTCAACAAGGGCAGGGGCTCAATACAGAATTTCGCATTCTCGATGGCGACCGGGTACGCTGGCTAGCCATTAAGAGCAGCCTGTTGTGCGATACCGAGGGCAAGACCGAACGACTGCTCGGCATTCACATGGATATTACTGAGAAGAAGCAGTTAGAGGCGCAGTTTTTGCGATCGCAACGGCTGGAAAGCCTGGGCACCCTGGCCAGCGGCATTGCTCACGACCTCAACAACATCCTGACGCCCATTTTGCTAG
Organism: uncultured bacterium; assembly: GCA_964442885.1. GTDB lineage: Bacteria > Cyanobacteriota > Cyanobacteriia > Phormidesmidales > Phormidesmidaceae > Nodosilinea. Next base: position 2,431 of record CAYUBC010000285.1, read on the forward strand.
TGGTGCAGTTGTTGCCCCTAAAGTTAGGTCATGTGGATCCCTGGGTGCAAAATAAGCTGAAGATTCTGGAAACCAGCGCCCAACGCGGGGCTGATTTAGTCAAACAAATCCTGGCCTTTGCTCGTGGCGTGGAAGGCAAGCGCTTTGCCCTTCAGGTTCATCACCTGCTGCGGGACATTCGCAAGCTCGTCCAGCAGACCTTGCCAAAGTCCATTGACGTCTACATGGATGTACCCGATACCCTCTGGGCCGTATGGGGTGATGCAACCCAACTTCATCAGGTGTTTATGAACCTCTGCGTGAATGCCCGTGACGCCATGCCTGAGGGTGGCACCCTGGAAATTACCGCCCAAAACCTGAACCTGGACTCTGATTTGGCTCGCAACCACCTCAATGCCCACCCTGGCCCCTACGTGGTGGTCACCATTGCCGATACCGGCACCGGCATGACCCCAGCAGTGATGAATCGCATCTTCGACCCGTTTTTTACCACCAAAGCCCCTGGTCAGGGTACGGGGCTGGGCCTGTCCGCCGTGCTAGGCATCGTAGAAAGCCACGGCGGCTTTGTTGATGTGCAAAGCCAGCTAGGCCAGGGCAGCCAGTTTCGGGTCTATCTACCCGCCACCCTTGACCCTGATGCCGACGTAGTTCGACCCGACCAACCGCCAGATGGTCGCCAGGCCATGATTTTAGTCGTAGACGACGAACTTGCTGTGCGTGACGTTATTCAAACCACCCTGGAACTGCACAACTATCACGTCCTGGTTGCCCCCAACGGTGAGGTCGCTATCTCCCTTCTGGCAGAACACAAAGACCAGGTTCATACCGTTTTAATTGACCTGATGATGCCGACCATGGGCGGCATTGCCACCATTCCCCTCCTTAAGCAAATTCGCCCTGACCTGCGCATTATTGCCATGAGCGGCCTCAATTCTACCGAGGCCGTTGCCCAGGCCGAACAGCAGGGCTGTCAGGGATTTTTACCCAAACCCTTTAGTCAGCAGGAGTTGTTGCAACAGCTTCAGCGGCATTGAGGTTTAAGTTTTGAATTTTGAATTATCTGGAGCTACCGCCTTGGCCCGTCGAAAGCACTATCAATATAGTCCTGGATGACCAGATAGCGCCCGTCATCCAGGCGAGTATAGCGGTCGGCCCGGGCCGCAGGCGACACGCTATAGCGGCAGGCGACCAGGGCTACATCAAAGCGACAGGTAGCTTCGGCCCATTGGGGATGCTTCAGCAGATAAATCTGGGCGGCTTTCCACAGTTTGGCTTGTTTGCTGCGGGTAATCGCCATTAAACCATCAGCATCCCAGTTACCCTGGCTGCGGGTTTTGACTTCTACAAAGGTGAGCTGCCCCCTGGCATTAGCGGGACCTTTAGCCACAATTAAGTCGAGTTCTCCAAAGGAACAGTGCCATTGGCGAGCCTGCATCTGCCAGCCCCGGTTAGTTAACCAGTGAGCGACAAGCGTTTCCCCTAAGGTGCCTAACTCAGCCTTGGTGATAGGTTCTGCCACCAGTGAATTTTCCAGTTGCGCTACAGCCCTAGTGTGCCCGGAGTCTAAATGCTATTTACGTGGATTGATTTGTCCTTCTACTGATAGAGAACTGAGTCAGTCAGTAGATGGATTCACCCTTGGGATAGCTCCCAGATAATAGGCGTGTCCTTTCCTCACCGTTGGTTTTTACGCCTTTAAGGAGACACCCCATGTTACAGTACGCTCTGATTTTCTTAGTTGTGGCTTTGATTGCGGCTTTCTTTGGGTTTAGCGGAGTTGCCGCCAGTGCCGCTGGGATTGCTCAGATTTTGTTCTACGTTTTTCTAGCCATTTTTCTTGTTTCCCTGATTATGAATTTCCTCAAGCGGGCCTAGCATTCAAAGTCAGAATACTCATTGCAAACCTCATTTAGTAAGTTACGACTAGTACAGCGTCAACCCTAAGAGTTCGGGTTTGTAGTCAGCGCTTTAGCGCTAAAGCGCTGACTACGAGCTGATGCATTTACCCTAAAATTTGGCGTTAACAAAGCACTAGGCTTTAAGAAAAAGCAGGGATAGGTAAAGCTACCACTGCTTTTGATTTGAGGAGAGAAAGCTAACTGGCAGATCAACCATCAATTAATAGCGAATTTGCAGGGTGACTCTGGCTTGAACGGTTTGTTCCCCCCCAATGATAGGGGTGGCTACATCGGCTTCGGCATAGGCCACCTGAGCCTGGCGTGGCATGGGCACTGGCATGGGTGGTGCTGCCCCGTTGATTTGAATGCTGACAATTTCCTGAGGCCCCAGGTTCAGGGCACCGAGGACGGCGTTGGCCTGGGCCTGGGCATCGTTAACGGCTTCTCGCAGAGCTTGCTGGCGGGCGGCTTCCAGCGCTGCGTCAGTGGCGATAAAGCTAACGCCACGAATTTGGTTGGCCCCAGCGTTAACGGCTTCATCCAGGAGGGCACCTACGGCTTCGGTAGGCATTTGGAAGCTGACGGTGTTGCTGCCGGTGTAGCCAATGATATCGGCTCGGCCATTCTCGTAGTCATAGCGGGGGCTAAGCTGAACGCCAGTGGTTTCTAGCTTTTCTACATTGCGCGATCGCAATAACTCCACCACTGCCGCAGATCGCTGCGCCACCTGCCGTTGCACAGCGGCAGCATCGGTGCCTTGAATGTCTACCCCTAGCGATACTTGGGCTTTGGTGGTCTGCACCGACTCTTGCCCCTGGCCGGTAACAGTCAGCGTTCTAAGCATAGTTTCTTGGGCCATAGCGATAGTGGTTACTCCTGGCATGAAAATTAGCCCTGAGCTTAGCGCAGCAGAGGCGGCGACGGCGGCGGCAAAGCGTCTTGAGAAATGGCGTTGTAAAGGTTTCATGGCCTCACACGGTCTGGTTTGATTAGCTCATTCAATTTGCCATAGAGAAACTAAGGTTAGAGTGACCGTTACCAAATTCGATACCAAAAAACCTGGTCTTCTGTTGTCTCCCCTGGGAAGGCTTGGCTCTATCGCTAAAATTAAGACAGCACTGGAGTTGTTATGACCACTGCCCCAAACCCGGAGCCCACCCTAGGGGATATTGCCCAGCAAATTGCTGAACTGCGGGAAGATTTAGACCAAACCCGCCAAGAACTCAGGACAGGAGATATTTCCCACCAAATTGCTGAACTGCGGGAAGATTTAGAGCAAAGCCGTCAAGACCTGA
>CAYUBC010000286.1:0-5618 GCA_964442885.1 uncultured bacterium
CAATGCCGACGAGGTTAGCTGACGGGCTAGGGCTGAGAGATGCCCCTTTCCGATTACCCTCAATTGGGTTTACAGAACTCAGAAATACGCCCCTTTACTGGTTCCCCCGCTCAAGCCACACACAAAGGTGGCCAGACTAGGCTGACTTGTTCGACCCTTTAAGGGTAAATAAAAAAAACTAAAAGTGTCAAGGGGATCGCTATTACATTACAAGATGTTTCAGGAACCGTATTCCTTGCCAAGAAAGTGGGCAAGCTAACTAAATCTTTTGCCCCAGGTCATCCTTAATTCTTGGTAAGAATTAGGTGATAAGCCCTAGGTATTTTTAAGGTGTTACTACTTTGTATAAATGCATCAAAGGCTGATTAAACCTACATTAGAGATGCATTAGCCTATCACTACACGCTCAACTGGCTGGCTTAATTCTGGTCTGGCTTTCTACACATCCTGACTGGTAGATTGTTAGCGAAGTTCGGTGAAATTAGATCAGTGTTGTGTCGCTTTTGACCACATCCATCCCAAGAGATATTTCTGATAATCATCAACACACCTATTGCCATTGATTGATGGTGATAAAGCAATGGGAAGAGCTATTTTCTGGTTGCAATCGCTAACTCATCCAAGGTGTAGCCCAAAATGTCTAGCCGCTTTTTCATCTGGGAAACCGCATTTTGGATGTATTATCGCTGGTTCCCCAAACGTAGATAGTCTTTTCGGTCACACTTAGGGCATTGGCGGCCTCGCGGCGCATTAAATTAGCGCGAATACGCAAATTTAACAACGTGGCGGGCTGGTTTTGGTTAGCTATGCTTAGCTGGTAGCCCCAGAAATATTTGGGTGTGCTGCCAGATCTCGGCTTCAACGTCTACCAGGGCGTGGTCGCTGGTTAGTTCTACCAGGCGCACCCAGGGGCGGGTAGCGGCGTAGGTGCGGCTGGCCTCTATGGATATGGTGTCGTCGTAGAGGCCGTGAAGAATCAGGGTCGGAATTTCGGCCTGGAGGGTTTCGTCCTTATACTGTTGCGCGTCTTCTACAAAGGCGTATTGTAGGGGCAGGGTCTGCTGCTCGGTGTAGTGATAAACGGGCAGGGTGCCGGTGGTGCGCCAGTGGTCGAGTTGGTCAGGGCCAAGGCGGGGCAGCCATTGGGCCAGAAATTCAAAGGCTGGGGCGAGCAGCACGAGTTTTTTAATCTGGCCGTGGATGTGGGGTTGCTCGGCTACCCAGGCGGCGGTGAGGCCGCCCAGGCTAGAGCCAATGATGACCGCTGGTTCTGGATTGGCCAGAAGGATGGTGCTGACCTGCTGAACCTGACGGCTGAGGGTGAGGTGGATAAAGTCGCCCTGGTTGAGGTCGGGGATGGTCAGGCTCAGATCTAGGGCTTGAAAGTGGGTCTGGAAAGCCTGGGCTTTTTTTGACTGGGGGCTGGAGGCAAACCCGTGGAGATAGAGGTATTGAGACATGAGCAAGGCATTAAAAGATTGCAGCGGTGGTGGGGAGAAATTGAGACTTAAGGGGAGTCCCTAACGGTATGATATGGACTCGGTTGGATGCAATGTGCGTGTTGGCGAACGGTAACGGTGCATTGCTTCGCGAATGCACCCTACTTTTGCACGGCTCATGACGTCTACGTTTCGAATTACTTTATTGCCTGGGGATGGTATTGGGCCTGAGATTATGGCCGTAGCCCTGGATGTGCTCAAGGCTGTGGGCAGTCAGATGGATCTGGCCTTTGAGTTTCAGGAGGCGCTGATTGGCGGAGCCGCTATTGACGCGACCGGTTCGCCGCTGCCAGAGGAAACGCTGAGCATCTGTAAGGATAGCGATGCGGTGCTGCTAGCGGCGATTGGTGGCTACCAGTGGGATACCCTACCCCGACCGCAGCGACCTGAGACTGGGCTACTGGCGCTGCGGGCAGGGCTGGGTCTGTTTGCTAACCTGCGCCCGGCCACTATTTTGCCGCAGTTAGTGGATGCCTCCTCCCTCAAGCGTGACGTGGTGGAGGGGGTAGACATTATGGTGGTGCGGGAGCTAACCGGGGGCATTTACTTTGGCACTCCCAAGGGCATTTTTGAAACCGAGACGGGCCAGAAGCGCGGCGTCAACACCATGGCCTACAGTGTGGAAGAAATCGACCGCATTGGCCGAGTTGCCTTTGAAACAGCCCAAAAACGGCGGGGCCACCTCTGCTCAGTGGATAAGGCCAATGTGCTGGAAGTGTCGCAGTTGTGGCGCGATGGCATCACCGCTCTGTCTGCCGACTATCCGGATGTTTCCCTCAGCCACCTGTACGTGGATAATGCCGCCATGCAGCTGATCCGCTGGCCCAAGCAGTTTGACACTATCGTCACCGGCAACCTGTTTGGGGATATTTTGTCTGATGCCTCCGCCATGCTGACGGGCAGCATTGGCATGTTGCCCTCCGCCAGTCTGGGGGCCGAGGGGCCTGGAGTGTACGAGCCCGTCCACGGCTCAGCCCCCGACATTGCGGGACAGGACAAGGCCAACCCCCTGGCCCAGGTGCTGAGTGCCGCCATGATGCTACGCTACGGCCTCAACCAACCCGCCGCTGCCGATCGCATCGAACAAGCGGTTATAACAGTATTAGATCAGGGCTACCGGACGGGCGATATTATGTCGGAAACCATGACCCTGGTGGGCTGCAAGGGCATGGGCGAAGCGCTGCTCAGGGCTTTGGCCTAGGCCCGTCGATTCCCCCTCGGTTAATATAACTTAACGTTTTGCCGCCCCTAGCGATATCGATTACAGTCTTGTCTAGATGAACCACAGGTGAGCCGTGTACGGTCTACAGCAACCCCCTTCCCCTAGCCAGCCAACCTCAACTCTGCCTGATGCCGCTGGCTTGCCAGCGGTGCTTAATCCGGCTTTGTTGAAATCGGCTCGCCAGATTTACCGCACTTATTATGAAGTCCACCCTGAAGATATCCAGCGCCCGATTGGCATTGCCATTAGCACCAGAACCCACCGGGGCAAGCTGATTTTTGGTGACAAGCCGGTGCTGTTGCCGACGGAGTGTTTTATTCCCTTGAACCAGATTGAGCCAGGGCTGCACTAGGCTGAATTTGCTGTATGCCCACGGTATTGGTTTGGGGACTGGGTTTGTTTGGGGATTGGCCTGATCAGGCCAGTCCCAGTAGTACGGTGGCAACGCTCAGGTAAATGAAGATGCCCAGAATATCAACTACCGTGGTAATAAACGGAGCCGACATCATGGCCGGGTCTAGTTTGAAGTAATCAAACAGGAACGGCAGTATAGCGCCAACGGTTGAAGCAACAATGGCAATGCACAGGAGGCTAACGCCTACCGTAATGCCGATCGCTGTTTCGCCCATGACCACAAAGACCAGAACCACGACAGCAACAGCCAGGAAAACCCCCAAAATTCCGCCCGCTATACATTCACGCACAATCACCCACCAGGGCTGACGATGCTTTAGCTCATCGGTGCTGAGTCCTCGAATGATGACCGTTGATGATTGAGCGCCAATGCTGCCGCCGGTATCAATGAGTAGGGGCGTAAAGAAGGCCAGGGCGACGACTTGGTCTAAAATTTCCTCAAAATTGCTCATTACCAGGATAGTCAGCGTGTTAGTGAGCAGTAGGATAAACAGCCACGGCAGGCGCTTACGGGTTACCGATACCAGGCTGGATTGAAAATAGCTGTCTCCCTCAGAGCGCACGGCCCCCATCGTGTAAATGTCTTCGGTAGCTTCCTGCTGGAGCACATCCATGGCATCGTCTACCGTCATGACTCCCACCAGCACCTTTTCTCGATCGACGATGGGCAGGGCATTCAGGTCGTAGCGCTGAATTAGCTGGGCCGCTTCTTCCTGATCAGTATCGGTGTAGGCGTAGATGACATTGCGGTTCATCGCCTCCTGGAGCCGCTGGTCAGGGTCAGCCAGCAGTAAGTCCCGTAGCGACATTACCCCAGTCAGCCCATGACGGTCATCGGTGGTGTAAACGTAGTAGCTGACCTCGCGATCGCGGGCCAAGGCCCGTACCCGGTCAGCCGCCTGAGCCACCGTTAACTCGTCCTTGACGGAGATGTACTCTGGGGTCATCAAGCGCCCAGCCGTCTGAGGCTGATAGCCCAGCAGTTGGGCGGTGGCCTGGCGTTCCTCCGGCGTTAGCTGGGGTAAAATGCGCCGCACGACCTGGGGCGGTAGCTCATCAAACAGGCTGGCCCGGTCATCAGGGGACATGCTGTTGACAATGTCTAAAATTTCCTGATCTTGAAATTCTTCAATCAGGGCTTCTTGCACCGCCGGAGAGCAATATTCGTAAACTTCTACAGCCTTATCGCGGGGCAGCAGACGGAAGGCGACTAATTGTGTTGGTTTGGCTAATCCTTCCAGCGCGTCGGCAATGTCTACCGGGGGCACCGGCACTAACAGGGCTTTAGCCCCTTCGTAATTGCGCTGCTCAAGTAATAGCTGGAGTTGCTCCGCCACTACCTCACGCAACTCGATGGGCGAGCGGTACTCGGTCGTCGGCGATGAAGTCATAGGTGTGTAGATAAGCGTCGCCTAGCTACTTTACCGGAGATACGCTCCTTTTCCCTGCATCAGGAAATACGCTGTATCTCTGGTTTTACATTAGCTTAGTACTTTCTTATCCTCGCAAATAGTCCAGAATGCCGTTGGCGATCGCGTCGGCAATGGCATTTACCGCCGCTGGGTTGCGAAACCGGGCCGCATCCACTGAGCCAGTGACAAACCCAGTTTCTACCAGCACCGCAGGCATGGTGGTATAGCGCAGCACGTAGAAGCGAGCCTGGCGCACGCCGCGATCGGCCATATCCGTATTGCGTAGCACGCTGCTGTGAATGCTGCGGGCCAGGCGTTCGCCACTGGAGAGGTAGTAGGTTTCTAAGCCGTTGACCTCAGGGCGATCCATGCTGATGGCGTTGGCGTGGATGCTGACGAAGAGATCGGCTCCGGCCCGGTTGGCGAACTGGGCGCGGGCATCCAGGTCAACCCACTGGTCGCTGGTGCGGGTCATCAGCACAGTCAGCCCGGCTTCCTGGAGGCGCTGCTGCACCCGGTTTGAGATGGTGGTGTTGATTTGCTTTTCTTGAATGCCGCCAATACCAATGGCTCCAGGGTCGCGCCCACCGTGGCCGGGGTCCAGCACCACCAGGGTGCGTTCGCGCGGCACCGAAGGAATAGGAGGCAGCGTAGCCGTAGCTGGGGCCTGGGCATTGAGAATTTTAGCGGGCAGGCTGGCGGCCACCAGGGTTTGGTAGACCTCCTCGGCCCGTGGCCGGTCGCGAAATAGGCCCACCTGCACCATTGCCTGACCATCTACGGTGGTGCGAAAGGCTTCGGGCTCTACGGTCCGCACCTGTTGCAAGGTATCGGGGCCAGTGATGGGAACCACCACCCGGAAGTGAGTGCCGCTAGCAGCAGGCCCACCGCTAGCGATGGTAGACCCAGGCAGCCCTGGGTTAGGGGTGGGCTGAACCGTCACTGGAGGGAGGGCGGGCGTTGAGGCGGGGGGAGTTGGCCCAGGCGTAGGCTGTGCGGCTACGGGCGGTAGGGGCAGGGTCGAGGCTGGTGGGGGAGTCGGTGTCCCGGTTGTGGGAGGCCCTGCCGGAG
>CAYUBC010000287.1:0-5616 GCA_964442885.1 uncultured bacterium
TTGCTTGGCGAAACTGTTAGGTCATTACTCTACGCCAGGTCAGGTGTAACCGTAGTCCCTTCTACCCGCTTAAATCCTCAGCATTACAGGACGGAGGCCATCTCCATTGGGTAATCTGGAGGTAGGTTGATCTGTATTGTGGAAAGCCTGATGGCTAAAACTGCGGATGATGTTTGGCGCTTGCTGGGGGAATTGACAGAAGCGCAAAAAGAAACTGAGCGATTGCTGCGCGAGCAATCCTCGGAGACGGAACGATTGCTGCGCGAGCAGTCCTCGGAGACGGAGCGATTGATGCGCGAGCAAGCCAGGGAAACCGATCGCCAGATTCAGCGGGTGAATCAACAGATTGGCAAACTCGGTAACCGCCTGGGGGAATTTGTGGAGTGGCAGGTGCGCCCAGCGGCGGTGCGGCTGTTTCAGGAACGCGGCATTGCGGTGCATGAACTGTCCAAGGAAGTTTCCGTCAAGCGGGGTGACGAGGGGTTAGAGATCGACCTGTTAGTCATCAACAGCACGGAAGCGGTGCTGATAGAAGTTAAGAGCAAGCTCACTCAGGCTGATGTGGATGAGCATTTAGAGCGGTTGGGTAAATTTAAGCGCCTCATGCCCCGCTACCAGGATGTCCGCGCCATGGGGGCGGTAGCCGCTATGGTGGTGCCAGAGGATATAGCTCGCTATGCCTATCGACAGGGACTCTTTGTGCTGGCCCCATCGGGGGATAGCATGGTGATTTTGAATGACCAGGGGTTTGAGCCCAGAAGCTGGTGAGCCAACGATCAGGTATGGCCGCTAACTCAGCTTGACGACGGCCTGGTTATTCAGCAGGGTGTTGCCGGTAAAAATGTCTTCTACGGTGATCCGCAGGAGGCGATCGCTATCCACCGAAAACAGCACTCGGACGCGGTCGGTGCCGGGAAACCCTGGCGGGTTAAGCTGAGCGATCGTGCGGGCTCCCTCTTTGTCGTTAAGGGGTTGGACAGCAGTGTTGGCTTCAGTAAGCTGGCGAGTTACCAGACGACCATTCTCGAAATAAACCTCGGTTTGAGTGGCGGCTTCCCCCAGTTCTCCGATAATCAGCTCAAGACTAGGCTGCTTTTCCGCTGAGGCTCCTAGAGTCAGCTCTATGGGGGCTTTCATTGGGTAGGGCTGCCCTTGTTTGATGATGGGATGCCAACCGTGGCAGTTGTTGCGCCGATCCCAATAGCGGATGCCGTAGCTATGGTACAAAAAGTCCTCTAGATCTAGCCCTAAATCAAGCTGGAGGGCACCCTGAGCCACGGCTTCAAAGGGGCGGTCAGACCTGATTTTTTCTGAGGGAAATTGCTGCCTTACCCAGGCTTGCACCGCTGGAATTTGTGCGGTTCCTCCCACCAGCAGCACCGCTTCGATATCCTCCGGGCCAATTCCCTGGCGACGGGCCTGTTGCAGCACCTGGGTCAGACTGTTATCTAACCGCTCAAAAAACTGGTTCTGCTGAAGAATCTGCTCAAACTGGTCGCGGCTGAGGGCCAGGTCGTAGGTTTCCAGGGTTTCGTCGTCAAAGTAGGCTTCCTGGGCCTCCTGCGCTTCAGAAAGTCGAATTTTCAGCCGCTCGGCCAGTCGCTGGGTAAGGGAGGAAATCGGCATCCCCTGGTGTTGATGAAAGTAATCCACCAGCCAGTTATCCAGGTCGGCTCCGCCCAAGTTCTCTCCGGCTTTGGCCAGTACTCTGGCGGTTTGGGGCGGCTGCGCTGTTTCCTGGGCCATGCTTTTGCGGCCCCACTTGAGCATAAAGCCCAGGGGCGGACGTTCCACCGGGGCGGCCAGTTGCACCAGAGACCAATCCAAGGTGCCGCCGCCAAAGTCCAGCACCAGCAGGGTGCGCTCCTGGCTAAGGCCGTAGCCCAGAGCGGCGGCGGTGGGTTCGTCGATCATCCTGACCTGGGCAAAATCCAGGCTTTCGGCCAGGTCTCCCAACCACAGGCGATAGGCTTCAAAGCTATCCACCGGTACGGTGAACACCAGACTGTCATTTTCCCCGGCGATGGCCCTGGTCTGAGTCAACACCTTTTGTAAAAACCACCGCCCTATCTGCTCAAAGGAGAGGGGTTGGCCGTCCACCTCTGGCAAAAAGCCCCGTAGCGGTGAGCCAATGCCGCGCTTGAAGTTGCGGAAAAAGCGAGGATCAGCAGTCACATCCAGGCCCCGATCCCGCACCGCCTGCCCTGCGACCACCCCCTCAGCCCCAGACTGCTGAACATAGACCAGACTGGGCACCAGCGGCGGATCTTCCCCGAGTACCAGACTCAGCCCCGGTAACGATAGAGTTTCTGGGCTCTGGGAAACCGGGTTCCAACGGGCGATGACGGTGTTACTGGTACCAAAATCAACGGCAAGGGGCATGGTTAACTGGCAAAACTTAGTCTACTGGTCAAGGCTACACCGCCAAATGGTTCTAGGGCTGGCGCGAATTCCCAGGCTTGGGTAAAGACCGAATCACCACCGTCAGTACCGTAATTATGGTAATGGGGATGACAAACAGCAGCATAATCTGGCTGAAAAGCTGGAGTTGGTCATGCTCGGCAGCTCTGAGAATCAGGTAAATAGCATAGGCCACGTAATAGCCAATGAATACCATGCCCTCCCAGCGAGCAATAATATTGCCAGTGGCAAAGATAGGCACGCAGGCTACTGCTACCGCCACCATGACGGGTAAGTCAAAATTGAGCACCGCCTGGGGAATGGCCACTCCCACCCCTGAGGCCATAGAGGTGACGCCAAGAACAATCAAAATGTTGAAGATATTGCTGCCGACGACATTTCCCACGGCAATATCCCGCTCTCCGCGTAGGGTGGCTACTAGGGATGTGGCCAATTCCGGCAGCGATGTACCCGCTGCCACAATGGTTAACCCAATCACGAGCTGGCTAACCCCAATGGCTGTAGCAATATCAACGGCACCAGAGATAAACAGCCGCGAGCCCCATACCAGGGTAGCTAGTCCGACTCCCATCAACACCAGATTGACTAGCCAGCTCCCTTGAGCTGAGGGCTTTGCGCCATATTCCTGCTCGTATTCGGCCTGTACCTCGGCGTTGGTTTCTTTGCGGCTCAGGTAAATCAAAAACACGGTGTACACAATGCCGCCAATCAAAAGAATAACTCTATCGGAAAATTGCAGTTGATTATCCAGCGAGAAGAACAATAGCAGTATCGACACCCCGATCATGATCGGCACATCCAGGCGGATCAACTGCTGGGCCACCATCAGCGGTGCCACTAGGGCGGAGAACCCAAGAATGATTAGGACATTAAAGATGTTGCTGCCAATGACATTACCCAGGGCAATGTCTCCCTGCCCAGCCAGGCTCGATTGAATACTAACAGCCATTTCAGGAGCACTGGTGCCATAGGCCACAATCGTCAGGCCAATGATTAGCGGCGAAATTCCCAGCATGCCGGCAAGTCTGGATGCCCCTCTGACCAGAGCCTCAGCCCCTATCACCAACAACCCGCCCCCAGCAATTAGCAACAGGATGGCAACAATCATGCTTGAAGTCTCACTTATTTGAACATGGGCCTGAGGCTAGAACGGCCAATAGGTCTGACATCAAGTTTAGGATGAACCTGGCCTTGATCTTCACACCCCAAGCGATCTCTATGGCCTAGGGCCAAAACCTTAGTATGTCTGATTCTGTTGATTCTGTTGTTACTTCCCCTGGTTTAGCGCCCTGGCGTAGCCCCCTGGCCCGTGCCCTGCACCGTAACCGCAGCCGCCCCTACAGCCCCTATTTTCAACTGGCTACGGTGCAGCCGAATGGTCGCCCAGCGAACCGCACCGTGGTATTTCGTGGGTTTTGGCCGGAGCAAAACGGTTTACTATTCGTTACCGATTACCGCAGTCAAAAGGTCGGGGATATTGGCCATTGCCCCTGGGCCGAAGTCTGCTGGTACTTTAGCCAAACCCGCGAACAGTTTCGCCTGGCCGGAACCCTGATCCTGATTGACCACAACCAGCCTGACTCAACATTGCAACAGGCCCGCCAGCGGCTATGGGAATCCCTGTCTGAACCGGGTCGCCAGTCGTTCTACTGGCCTGAGCCGGGGCAACCCCGCAGGCTGGAGCCGGAAACCAGGACTGCCGGTATCACGCCAGAGGCAACGCCTCCGGACACCTTTTGCCTGGGTGTGTTGACCCCAGAGATGGTAGATCACCTGGAACTGCGGGGCGACCCGCAGAACCGCACTCACTATGGGATTGGGGCGGGTGGTGAGTGGTGGGCGAAGGAGGTTAATCCCTAGGCAGGCGGAAAACCGTGGAGAGGGGGGGAGCTTGATAGTTGAAAAACGCCCTGGATTTAACGTTAACGCCTTTAGAACTGAGGGCTAGAATAGGCGCAACCCCGGCAAAGGCATGTCATGGCAGCTCCTGAATTGGTTTTGGTTAGTAAGCCCATTAGCCAACTTAAGCTGGCACCCGGCAGTGTGCTGGAAATTCCAGATGTCAGCTGGAGCGAGTTTGAAACCTTGCTTGAGGAACTGGGGTACCGCCGGGCTGAGCGAGTCAGCTACTTTCAACGAACCCTGGAAATTATGGCTCCTCTGCCTGAGCATGAAAAGCCAAAGGAAATCATCGCTGATATTGTGAAGACGCTACTTAAAGTGTCTGGTCGCCCTTATGAGCCCTTTGGCTCAACTACCTTCCGCCGTATTGGAGTGGCGGGTGTTGAACCAGATGCCAGTTTCTATATTGCCAACTATCAACGTATGATGAGTCGTCGTCGCTTAGAGCCGGGTGATCCACCCCCTGATCTGGCCATTGAAACCGACGTGACCTCCAAAACCAAGTTAGAGGCTTATCTGGCTATTGGCGTGCCAGAGCTATGGGTCTACGCCAATGGTCAACTGACTATCTACGTTCTCCAAACCAACCAGTACACATCGGTCAGTGAAAGCCCAACTTTTCCCGACATTCCCTTGATTCAGTGGGTAACCACCACAGTAGAGCGTGCCTGGCAGGTCGGTACCTACCAGGCGCTACAGGAGCTTGAACAGTGGATTAACGGCCTCTAAACCAGGGTTCAGGTTTAAGACAGGGATATTACCCCTTAAACCTGAACCCTTGCGTTCTTCTTAGTTAGCCGAAAACTTCATCGTGCCGCTGCCGTAGATGATGTCGATGAACAGGTTGCCATCCTGGAAGAAGAAGATGGCGGAGCCTTCCATAGCGGTGATGAAGTCATTGCTGATGGAGCCTTCGGGGCAGGCAGCTCTGGTCGTAGCCAGGTTCTGAACGCTAATCCGATTATCATTTTCAATGTTGAAAATGCCTTGACCGCGATTGCAATCAGCCTGCATCACCAGGGTGCCGTCTTCCATGAATTCCATCGTGTAGTTTTCCGGTGGGTTGGCAGTCAGCAGTTTGCCATCGTTATACTGAATTTGCTGAAGCTTCCACACGGTGCCAACCAGGGCTGGCGCGGTGGCAGTTTCGGCAAAGCGCATGGTGCCGCCGTCGTAGATCATGTCAATGAACAGGTTGCCATCCTGGAAGAAGAAGATAGCTGAGTTTTCCACAGCACGGATGAAATCATTGCTGATGGAGCCTTCGGGGCAGGCGGCCAGGGTGGTGAGGAT
>CAYUBC010000288.1:0-4330 GCA_964442885.1 uncultured bacterium
GCTTGGTAATGCGCCGCTGGATGGCCCGGCGTTCGGTCTCTAATTTGGTTTCCCCAGGGCCACGGGTGCCAATGCCGCCCCCCAACCGCGACATGGCCTGCCCGCGCCCGGTCAGGCGGGGCATTTGATACTCCAACTGGGCGAGCTCCACCTGGAGCTTACCCGCCCCAGATTTGGCTCGCTGGGCAAAGATATCCAGAATAAGCTCGGTGCGATCCACCACGCGAAGGCCCATCAGGTTCTCCAGGTTCCGCACCTGCACCGGGGAGAGGTCGCGATCAAACACCACCAGGTTAGCGCCCACGGTTTGAGCGGCCAGCGCCACCTCCTGCACCTTACCGGCCCCCAGCACCGTTTGCGGGTGGGGACGAGGTCGTTTCTGGTAAAGAGCATCCAGCACTTCGCCGCCAGCGCTTTCCACCAACCGCTCTAGCTCTTCAAAGCGTTGCATAAAATGATCGGTGGTTTGGTCGCTAGTCAGCAGCCCGACAATCAGGACGCGATCGTGGTCAGCATCCACCTGCCGGGCGGTAAAGGCGCGGCGAAACTCTTCTTCTAGCCCCTCGGCCAGGTCTAAAAAGTCTTGACTGGCCAGCTCATCCAGGCTCATGGCAGGAGACACCACCCAGCGTTGCTCAGGATGGGGCACCAGATGGGCCAGGTAGGTGTCTTGAATGTAGCCCGTAGCGCCACCGCCACGGCGGGTAAAACCGCTACCCGTCAACACCAGGGTAGCCAGTACATCCAGCCGTTGCAGAGCCATCGTGGTGAGGATGGCATCCCCTGGGGGGTCGGCCTCCAGTTGGGTAGCAATGCAGCGGATGCCGCAGAGCCGTTCATCCCCGTAGCGGGGTAGCTCGGTGAGGGGAATCTGAGTTTGCCGCAGGCTGCCCACCCCAACTCGAATCACCTGCCCACGGCGGTTCAGGTAAGTGCAGACCGGGCTGCCAATCTCTGTGCTAACGGCGGCTAGCCGCTGTGCAAACTCAGGAGTCACCACACAGTCCCCCGGCAGCCGCTGATGGTAAAGCTTCTGCAACTGCTTAAGCTGACTGGGCTTGAGCCCTTTTAGGTGGCCGTAAACCGTTTCGATGGTGCTTTTACCCTGCTTAACGATCGTTTAGATGATTTGTTCTCCCAGTTTACAAGATTGCTATAGTACTGAGGCCGACTGAGGACACCCGATGCCCCCCCGACCTCGCTCCAGTTTCGCCGACACCCGCTCATTTATCGACTGGTCTAGCACCTCGAGGCGCTTGCCCCCTCGCAGTCGGCGGCTGTATGACCCTGGCTTTACCGTTAACCGGCAACGGCTGATGCGCTACCTGGGCTCGTTAGAGAGTTTTTCAGGGCAATAGACAATCCCCCCTGGCCCGGTAGGCTATGGCATTGGCGACTATTCCTCCCAGAAAAATTTGAAAATCCGGCGGTTTCAGTCTATAACTCTGCTAACGCTCAAACCCAATTGGGTGTATCCTTGTCTCGTATTTTTTGACTGCGTTATTTAAACCCCAGGATGTTTCGCCATGAGCACAGAATTTCAGTCAGAAGCGCCGTTGACAGAGCCAGAAAAGCTAATGGGTGAGGCTGACACCTCAGAGTCTGCCGCCACTGCCCTGGGGGATGAGGCCACCCGCCAGATCTCTCAAATCTGGGAAAAGGTTTCCGGCCTACTGGGGGATTTACCCGACTATATCTCCAGTTTCTTTAAGCAGTATCGCCGCCCTATCGTCACCGTTGGCCTGATTTTTGCGGCCATTTTAGCCGTAAAAATCGTCTTGGCCCTGCTGGATGCCGTCAACGACATCCCCTTGCTTGGCCCCGCCCTTCAGTTAATTGGCCTGTTCTACACGGGCTGGTTCCTATACCGCTATTTGCTCAAAGCCTCCAACCGGCAGGAACTACTCAACGACATTACCGCTATCCGCGATCAGGTGCTGGGTAAGAACAACTAGCCTCTGGGTAGGCCTCTGTAATATTAGGGTTTGGGTTCGGTTACTGGCCCCTGTGGGTCGGAGGTTGAGCTTTATATACTGGTGGTAATGATCCTCCAGTATGTCCTCCGACTCCGGGGCTTTCTCTATGGCCGACTACAAAACCCTGATTGACACTATCAAACAGCTTGACTATCGCGTTACCGTTGGGGATGTGGCGGCGGGGGCAGGGTTGCCGCTACAGGAGGCTCAGCAGGGGATGCTGGCCCTGGCAACGGATGTGCAGGCCCACCTCCAGGTGGCGGACAGCGGCGAGATTGCCTACGTCTTTCCTAAAAATATGCAGGGGATTTTGCTCAGCAAATCGCGACGGTTGCGCTGGCAAGCCACCTGGGAACGCATCTGGAAAGTTTTGTTTTATCTCATTCGCATTTCCTTTGGAGTGCTGTTGATTTTGTCGCTGGTGTTAATCACCGTGGCGATTCTAGCCCTGGTGATTGCGGCCAGCACAGCCCGCCAGGGAGACGATCGCGAGGGCGACTTTGGCGGCGGCGGCGGTATGGTCATGCTGCCCAGGGTGTGGTTTGGCCCAGATATTTTCTGGCTGTTTGACTTTGATTATGATCGCCGTCAGCGCCGGGCCAAGGCTGACCGTTCCAGCGATATGAATTTTCTGGAAGCCGTCTTCTCTTTCCTGTTTGGCGATGGTGACCCCAATGCAGATTTAGACGATCGCCGCTGGCGGGCGATCGCCTCAGTTGTCCAGGCTAACGGCGGCGTAGTAGTGGCTGAGCAAATCACCCCATTCCTGAGCGACCTGGGCCAGGGCTGGGCCAGGGACTTGGAAGATTTTATGCTGCCGGTGCTGAGCCACTTTAATGGCATCCCTCAGGTTAGCCCGGCGGGGGGTATTGTCTACCAGTTTCCAGAACTGCAAGTCACCGCTAAAGAGCGGCGGCGCATGTCGCCTCCCAAGTTTTTGCAAGAGCTGCCCCGCAAATTTAGCAACGCCAGCTCCGGCCAGATTATGATGGCCATTGCCCTGGGCAGCGCTAACCTGATTGGTGCCCTGGTACTCGGTAGCCTGCTGCAAGATCAGTCTCTAGTGGCTCAAATTGGCGGGGTGGTGGCTCTGGCCAATTCCCTCTACCTAGTGCTATTGGGCTATGGCTCGGCGTTTTTGTCCATTCCCCTAGGGCGTTATTTCTGGGTACAGCGGCAGAATCAAAAGATTACTACTCGCAACCAGGAACGTCAGCAGCGGGCTAAAGCCCTGACTCAGTTAGAGGAAACCATTCAGGAAAAACTCGCCTTTGCCCAAACCCTGACCGCTCAAACCATTCTCGGCACCGATGACCTGGCCTACACCACCGAAACCGACCTCACCGAGCAGGAGGCCGCTAGCAAAGACAAACTAGACGAAGAATGGCGACGGCGGCTAGAGCAGCGTTAGTAAGGAGCAGCCTTAATGGCAAGTATCTGTCAGTTCACTTAGCCCACCGGGGTAAAAGTGACTGCCCAAGATATCTACCAGGCTGTAGGGGCACTCCGCTGGAAAGGTATGATTTGGTAACTCAGTCTTTTTAACCGCCAGTTCAATCCCTTTAAGATAGGCTCTAGGCAGTGCCTCTTCCAGGTATGGCTTTAAGCTGGGATTATCATCAAGCAGGTCAGCGATATCCAAGCGTTGGATGCGAAGAGTTGCTAACCAACTCCGGCTTCGATTTTGGGGTTGATAGTGCCATTTCAGCAAATGCCCGATCAGCAAACTCAAACGGTTACGCAGTTCTTGGCGCTGTTGCTTCCCCAACGATTCAACCTCCTCAATTAGATTGGGCCAGTCGATCCGATTGAACTGTTGGCTACGGAGGAGGTTGGCCTGTTCCTAGGTCCAAGCATAAAAGTCAGCGTGGTAAAGATTGGAAGCAGCCATAGGATGTTTTGCTGTCTCTGGTTTTATTCCTGGCATGGGCCTCAGCTTATCCCAACCGAAAGCCTCACTATTATAGGATCTGGCACCAAGTCTCTTTAATCTACACGCCTTCATCCAATGAGAACCAAGAGCGATAGTGCCCTATTGGACGAGGTACTACTAGTACCGCTACGCGGAGTTCAAAATGCAAAATGCAAAGTGAAAAATCCTCAGGGCATCGGTATTTCAAGCTTCCTGAACGGCAGGCTTATTTCTGCCGTAGTGTACTAAAGGGCGCATACTCCTTAGTCCTTAACTAGAAAGCCAAAATCTGCATTAAATTTACTCGCCTTGTAGCGCAGGCTACTTATTCTAAGAGGGTCAACGATTAGCCTCGTTGCCTAGAGGTGGAAAAGCCCCGTGAATCAGCAACTCGACACCCAACTGATCCTAAGCATTAATGGCGAATCAGTCTCAATTCGAG
>CAYUBC010000288.1:4340-5610 GCA_964442885.1 uncultured bacterium
TCGAGATTTTTCCCCAGTTGTGACGCTGTTAGAGTACCTGCGGCTGAGTGGCCGGGCTGCTACTAAGGAAGGTTGCGGCGATGGTGATTGCGGAGCCTGCACCGTAGCCCTGATTGGCGAAGGAGCCGATGGCCAGCCCCACTACCAGGCCGTGAATAGCTGCTTGATTCCCCTCGGTGCAGTGGCCGGACGCCAGGTGTTTACCGCCGACGGCCTTGCCAACGGCCAGATTCCTAAACACCCGCTAGTCAAAGAACCCGTCACCGCTGAGCAACTCCATCCAGTGCAGGCGGCGATGGTAGAGACGGGCGGTTCCCAGTGTGGCTACTGCACCCCCGGCTTTGTCATGAGCCTGTTTGCCGCCTACTACGATGGCCAGCCCGATGATCTGGCCGTTGAAGGCAACCTCTGCCGCTGCACCGGATACGTGCCCATTCGCCGAGCCGCCCAAATCGCCGGGGAACTCACCAGCCAGGATCGCTTCTCCGACCAGTTGGAATCCGCCACTACGGAGTTGGCACCCCTGGCCTACACCGGCCAGGACGCACAGTTCTATCGCCCCACCGAACTGAGTGACGTGCTCAGCCTGCTCCAGCACTATCCCCAGGCCACCGTGGTGGCTGGAGCCACGGATCTGGGCCTGGAGATGAGCTGGCATCGGCAGCGCTACCCGGTGCTGATTTCCCTGGAAGCCGTGGCAGACCTCAAGCACATCGAGCAAACCGAGGATTTTGTTGAAATTGGAGCCGCCGTTCCCCTCAGCCACATTGAGGCCAAACTGCACGGTGTCTTCCCCAGCCTTGACGAGATGATCCACTGGTTTGCCGCCCGCCAGGTCCGCAACCGGGCCACCCTGGGCGGCAACCTGGGCACCGCGTCCCCCATTGGCGACCTGCCCCCGGTGCTGCTGTCCTTAGACGCGACCCTGAAGCTGGCTGGCCCCGCAGGAGAGCGCACCCTGCCCCTGGCCAACTTCTTTACCGGCTATCGCCAAACCGAACTACAGCCCGGCGAAGTCATTATCTCAGTATCCATCCCCAAAACCCCCACCCCAGGCACCGCCCGCCGCCTGGCCCAGGCCTACAAAATTGGCAAGCGCGGCACCGATGACATCAGCATTGTCGCCGCCGCCTACGTCGTGGATGTGGATGCCAATCAGCAGATTCTCCACGCCAGACTCGGCTACGGCGGAGTAGCCGCCACCCCCGCCCGGGCGATCGCCGCCGAATCCTTCCTAATCGGCCAACCCTGGAACGCCGCCACCATGCAG
>CAYUBC010000289.1:0-5609 GCA_964442885.1 uncultured bacterium
CTGCACATTCAGCGATTCCACCACGCCGTACTGGGGAATCACCAGGGTTTGGTCGCACAGGGCCAAAATGTCGGCTGGAATGCCCGTTAGCTCGCGCCCCAACACCAGTACCATCCGCTGGGGCAGAACGGCCTGCGTCAGCGACGTGGCTCCAGGTTGAGCGGCCAGCGCCACAATCTGGTAGCCCCGCTGACGCTGCTGAGCAAGCCAGGTAGGTAAGTTTTCCGGGCTGACTGCGGCCAGGGGTTGCCATTGGTGGGTGGTAACGGCCACCTGGCGAAATTTGCGCTGGCCAGCTAAGCGCAAATCCCGCAGCACCAAACTTTCCAGCCGAAAGGCTTCTGCCGTGCGACACAACCCGCCCAGGTTCATGGGGTTCTCCACCAGCACAGCGCACACCTGCAAGGGGTGGCGGGGCAGGGTGGCGTAGCGTTTACGGAATGGCTCCATACTCCGATGAAGTAAAGGCTAACCCTGTTTCTCAGTTGCGAGTTAACGCTGTCATAGGGTTACTGACGAACCGGCAAGCAAGTTTCCAGCCCAGGGTAGAGCCTTGAGGCACGGAGTCTAATCCTGTAATGGGTATACTAGGATGATTAAGATTAAATTAAGGTGAGGCAATGCACCGCTCTAACAACTATTGGGGATTCAACATCACCTGTGTTCTGGCTGAGGGCGGCTGGCACTGGCGGGTGAGCCAGACCTCAGGCGCGTCTAAGACATCGTCTGACGTTTACGACACGCCAGACCTGGCCATTGAAGCGGGTAAAGGGTGGATAGTTACGGCTACCTTGCAAAATTCCCTTAACCGCTGCCTGTCAGAGCTCTTGCTGCGCAACGTGCTACAGCAGCAGGAGTACGAGAACTTGATGCGATCGCTGCAAACGGTTTAACGCCTCTCGGCCTACCAGGCCCTCGGTTGAAACGCCGCATCGTTCAAAATAACAATGCTATCGCCGGATTGAGTCAGCACAAATAGTCCCTGACGATAAGCATAGCGAGCTACATCAACATGCACAACAATGCCCGCCACGGCACCCATCACACTCACATCGTGATAGCGCGGCATCAACCGCTTGAACTTGGCCAGGCGCTCCAGGTGCTCATCTACATCGGCCTGGGTGAGCCTGCTTTTAACCTCAACGGCTACTGCCTCGGTGGTATCCGTGACCAGGAGATCGATCTCCAGTCCTTCGCCATTCCGCTGGGTAGACACGCCGGTGGAGAGTTCGTGAACCGCGATGCCCCGTTCTTGAAAGAGGTGCACGGCGGCAGGTCGTACCTGCCATTCCACAAACTCTCCCAGGCGATTACCCAACTGGCCAATCTGCTGGCCTACCTGCCGAATCTGTTGATCTGTCTGGTGCGAACGCTGCTCGGCGACTTGGGCCTGCTCCCGCAGTAGGCGCTCGGTGTCCTGCAGCCGCTGCTCGGTTGCCTCGGCTCGCTCTCGCAATAGGCGCTCGGTGTCCTGCAATTGCTCACGCAGCAGACGCTCGGTGTCCTGCAACCGACGCTCAGTTTCTTTTTGGGCGGCGGCGAGTTCGCCTAGCAAACGCCAAACGTCATCAGCAGTAGTGGCCATAGCGGTACCTATGGGGTTTCAATCAGCGCCAGGTTCGAGAACAGGAACTCCTGGCTATCCGGTTCGCCATCGGTGGTGGTTTCGATGTGGCGGCGAGACAGAATGTAGTAGCCACCTACCGCCTCGTAGCTGTCCTCAAAATTGCTCAGCCCACCCTTTTGCTCACCGGTATTAGGGTCGTGATAGACCGAGTCATAGCAGTGGGATAGGTAGCCAGCGCCCGTATCGTGACTGCTGAAGGTGTGGATGGTAACCACTACGCCGTGGATATGGCGATGCACCATAGAGACCTCGTTGTCGCGCAGGTGATACTTGTCGCCTGCGGCCTTGCCACCCATGAGAATTTCCACGGAGCCATCGGCCAGGGTTTCGCCGTAGCTGAAGGTATTTTGCCCGTGGGTGTCCTCAAAGCTACGCCGTACCCGGTGAATGGCCACTTCAAACAACTGGCCGTGGATGGCTTTTTGCGCGGCCTCATCCGCTACGCCGGTGACAACGGGCTTGAAGTCAGCCCCAACTTTGGCCTGGCCGGTGTAGGTTTGGCCATTGTGGGTATAGGTGACATCGGCGGTATAACCTGGAAAAGCCTTATCCCAGGTATAGCGGTTTTCGTAGGCGGCCCGAAACAGGTCGCGAGCAGAAATTTGGGTTCCAACCATGATAGGTCTCCAGATTAACGTCACTTACTCAGGTCTGGCCCCTTGGCAGCGGCCCTTTCTAGCATAGCGAGTTCGGGCGAGGTGCAAAAACAGAAACCATATTCTATAGCTTGGCGCGCAGTTCATCCTTAATGCGGTTTAGGATGGATGCCTCATCCAGGCTATCTAAAATGTTGCGGACAACAGCCTTTGGCCCCTCTGGGCCCCAGGTTGCGCCGTTAGCCAGGTAGATTTTGGTGACTTGCCCCAGGCTATAGGTGGACAAACCGGCCACGGCAGCCTGGGTCATGGCGACGGGAATATAGGGGGCCAAAGACAGCCCGCCGGTGGCAATTGCCGATGCGCCCAGCAAGCCTTTGAGGGAACTTAACCCCACCGTTACCACCAGCTCACTCAGCGTGATGCCGCCCAGCCCGATAGCAATTTGCTGAAGCAGCTTGACTGCCGCCGCCTGAGTCATCGGTAAACCATACAGGCGCGACAGGGTGAGGATCAGCGAGATGTCAATCACCGCGCCGCTGAGCAGGTCGGCCATGGTGATGGGGTTGAGGGCAATAGCCACGGCGGTAATCATCACGGCGTTCCAAATCGTATCGTCGGCAATGCCGTCGCAGATTTGCCGTTTGCGCTCCAGAATCTCGGTACTAACAGCATCGGCGTACAGGAGCGTGTTCAGGGCTACCAGAGCCTTGCCTTCCCGGTGCAGAATGTCCAAAATCTTCAGTTTTAAGTCGTCTACCTGGGGTTGCCCGCGCCCGGTCTGGTGGTGCATTGCCCCATCTGGCTGGGAGATGGCCCGCACGACCAGGGGCGCGGCTGCGGCCATGACAATCTCATCGGCAGAGATCAGGTCTTGCAGGCGATGGTCGCGCAGGGTGGCAAAAATCTGCTGGCGGTCAGCCTCAGGGTACTGATCGACCTTGTTAAACACCAGCAGCATTGGTTTGCTGGCCTGCCGCAGGGCTTGGAGGGCGTCGTACTCGACCCGGGTAATATCCCCCGCAATCACAAACAGAATTAAATCCACCTGTTCGGCAATGCGCTGGGCCAGAGCGGCTCGTTCTTCGCCAGCAACTTCGTCCAACCCTGGCGTGTCGATTAGTTCGATGCGGGAGCTACCGACACTGTTGAGCGAAACCTTGAGCAAATCTGGGGTCTCTCCCCCCAAGGTTTCGGAGTTGACCGACCAGCGAGCGCCTTCTGCCACCTGGGTGACGCCGTGGGTGGGGCCAGTGGCGAACACCGGTTCTCCCAACAGCGCATTTAGCAGGGAGGACTTACCCCGCCCTACCAGCCCAAATACCGCAATGTGAACCACGGTGTTTTCCAGCTTATCCAGCAGCCCATTCAGGCTTTGCAGCGCAGACTCCAGCCCCACCCGCTCGCGCTGGGTCAGGTTGAGCCGCTGTACCAAGTCCTTCAGGGCCGTCTGGGCGCGGCGATAGTTCAGGTCATCCTGGACATCCTGAAACTCGCCCACGATGTGGTTGAGTTCCTGTTCAACTTCTTCCCAGGTGGGGGGGGCACAGGGTGGAGGAGGCAGAGGAGAGGGGGAAAGCGATGGCGAGGCCGTGATGTCATCCCAGGTCAGGGCGGCGTCTACCTCGTCCCAGCCAGTTGGGTCGGCGGAGACAGCATCGGTGCTGGAGGAAGAAGGGGGGTCGTGGGTCATTGGGAATGGCCAGGGGAGCGAGCCAACTGGGCTGGGCGAGGCTGGTTAGCCCTAGGGCGCAGTTTCAGCATAGCGAAGTCCTGTGATGAGTAGATTTCGGCTTTGCAGGGGGATAACCGGAATTTATCCCTAAGGCCGTGTTTTTACCTAGGGATGAATGAGAGAATGTCCGAGAAACAAGCGAGCCTGCGCGGGTGACCTTTGCTGGCGCTTGGTTTCGCCTGAAATCGTCCCTTTACGTTTGACTCTTACTATTGATTTTGTTTTAGCTGTCATGCAGGATAGTGCGTTATCTATGGAGTTTAAGACACCTGGCCAGCAGGCAGTCTACTATCGCATTCTGCCGTGGATGCACGAGCTTTTTGGCGAGTCCCTGGTGGTTTTTGAAGATGAGCCTCTGTTTATTGTGAATCTGGGCTCGGCGGTGGCTTCGACTCGGGTGGTGCCCTGGTACCAGGATGAAACGTTAATTACAACCCGTGCCTACGTGGTAACCGATATCGAGATTACCCCAGAGCTGAGCTATTACCTGATGCGCGAAAACAACAATATTTTCTTTGGCCGCTTTGCCTACGATGCCGAAGATGACATCGTGTTTGAGCACAGTTTGGTCGGGGCCAGCTGCGATCGCCTGGAACTCAACCACTCCGTTACCACCGTGGTTCGCATTGCCGACAACTATGATGACGAAATTGTGGCTCGCTGGGGTGGCAAGCGGGCTTTGGATCGGTGGGCCTCTTGAGGCCAACGCTGAGGCTAGCTTAGACTGTCCTGGGATTGGGGCAATTCGTTTAGCAAGGCTAGTAACTCACGCTCAAAGGCAACCTGGGCGCGGTTGGTGCGCCCGCCTACATACAGGGTGCCATCCTTTACCAAGGCCCAGACCTGGGAGTGAGACACATAGCTCATGATCACGCCCAGCATCAGCAGGCCAAAGCCAAGATACACCATCGGGATGCCTGGGTCGGCTTTAATTTGCAGGCCGGTGCTGCCAATCACATCTACCAGGGCCAGAGTAATACCATTGACATCGGCAGCCAGGCCAGTGCGAACGGTGCCTACCAACTGACCGGCATTGTCATACAGCAGTACCGATCCCTGAAGATCCCGCGCCAGTAGCGTCACCCCCTCGCTGAGGTCGGGCTTGGTGGGTACCCAGGTGCCCCAAAAGCGGGGGCCGTCGGTCTCCAACTGCTTCATTGGCAGTTGCAGCATGGGGCTATTGTTGAGCTTTACCCGCACGGCGGCAATGCCCCAGTCAGCCTGGTAGAGGGTGACTCCCTGATAGCGCAAGGGCTCGTTGACGTGGATGGTCTTGCGGTCTACCTCGCTGCCCCCCTGATCCAGCACGGATAGATCAGAATAAAACTGGTCAATGGTGCCGTCCGGGGTGTAGTCAATCCAGAACCGATTCACCCGCACCGACCAGTCTTTAGGAATTTGCGCCTCGGCCCAGGGGCCAGCATCAAAAATATTGCGAATTTGAAAGGTTTCGCCGCTGGGCACCAGTTCCTGGGCAAAAAAGCCGGTCATGGCTCCCCAAATTGCCCCCAGCAAAATCAGCAGCATACTGGCGTGGACAATAATTGGCCCAATCCGCCCGGCAATGCCCTTGCGTCCGTATAAAGCCTCGTTTTCTTGAAACACCCGGTAGCGGCGCTGGTGTAGCCCGGTGGCCAGGGTTGGTAAATCG
>CAYUBC010000290.1:0-5604 GCA_964442885.1 uncultured bacterium
AGCCCTCAGTTTTGGCCTCACGGTTCTCTTGGCCCACCCGATCGCCGCCGCCGAGCGGGTCGAGTTTTTTATCTTTGGCCCCTTTGAAGTCACGCTTCACGTTGACGATTTAGAGACCTTTGCCGCCACGGGTGCCATCTCTGAGCGGTTTGCGCCCCAGGCTCGGTTGCTATCGCCTGAGCAAAAAGACTCCCTGCGGGAGTTGCTCAACTGGCGCTTTAACGTTGACGAGGTGATGATTTCCCAGTTTACCTACTCCCCGGTAGGGGAGCGTTTGCTGCGCCAGGCGGGGCAGGTGGTGCAGACAGATAATTTTTTGAGCGGGTTTTCGGCCCTGCGCGCCGCCGCCATTTTGGCGGCCGCCGATGAGGAAGGTTGCACGGTGATCAACATTCTCAAGCACTTTCCTTTGGAGGTGGTGCAGATCGACTATGGGTTGCTGGCCCAGGTGCTAGAGGCCAACCAGCGGCTATTTGGCGATCGCCAGGCCGCTATCGCCCAGATTCATCAGCAGGCTGCCGCCGCCGCCAGCCCCGCCGCCCTAGCCAACCATGACCTCAGCGCTCCCCTAAACCCTGGCCCCCACACTTGGCAGGTCATGCCGCTGGCGTTTCAAAATCCCGGTCGCCGCCAGCCCTCAAGGGCCGATCTATACCTGCCTGAAAATTTGATGACCCCGGCCCCGGTCATCGTCATCTCCCACGGGCTGGCCTCCGATCGCCAGACCTTTGCCTACCTGGCCGAACATTTCGCTTCCCACGGCTACGGGGTGGTGGTGCTAGAGCATGTTGAAACCAGTGCCGAGCGCTTTACCCAGTTTTTGCAGGGGCAAGCGGGGCCACCCGACCCCACCGAACTGCTCAACCGCCCCCGCGACATCACCGCCGTGCTCGATACCCTGGCCCAGCGGGCCGAGACCGAGCCTCTGCTGCGATCGCTCGATCTGCAAACCGTCGGCGTTTGGGGACAGTCCCTAGGGGGCTACACAGTGCTGGCCGCCGCCGGAGCCACGATCGATCGCCCCCAGCTAGAGCAGGTCTGCGCCGCCCCCCTGCGCCAGCGGCTGTCGCTCAATGCCTCCATGCTGCTTCAGTGCCGCATTACCGAACTGCCCGAGGCCAGCGACTTAGCGATAGCAGACGATCACATTCGGGCCGTCATCGCGGCCAATCCCTTCGCCAGCACTATCTTTGGCCCCACGGGCATGGCCCAGATCGCGGTGCCGACGTTGATTGTGGCCGGTAGCGAAGACTTTTTGACCCCGGCACTGCTAGAGCAAATTCAACCGTTTAGCTGGCTGACGGTCGCCGATGCTCACCTGGTGGTGATGGAGCAGGGCACCCACTTTTCTTTTCTGGCCAGCGGCGATCGCGGTGCGCTGCCCCTGCCCGATGGCGTTGTTGGCCCCGAGCTTGGCGAGTCTAGAACGCCGATGAAAGGTGTAAGCTTGGCGTTCTTTGATCGCTACCTGCAACCGCAGAGCGAGGCCGCCCCCTACCTCGACCAGGCCTATCTAGATACCCTGGGCAGCCCCCCGGTACACTTTTCTATTGTCGATGAGGTCAAGCTGTAAGTTTCACTTGACTGAGGATTGCGATCTAACGGCCAAGTTCACCAGCGGCCATAGATTAGAGCGCAACAGAGTTACTGTCCGAGTGCAGCGCCTGGTTGGAGAATCAGTCAAGGCGTGCTGCTTCTGCCGCTATATGTCCAGCGAAAGCTGTTACGAATGACTTGAGCCCAGTCATAGACGAGAGCTGCGAATAATCTCCAGAATCCACTGCACTCCGTTCTGCCGCTATAAGAGTAGCTGTTGTGTATAGCTGCTCTTGCACCAGCCTCTGACACAGCAAGTCGTACCGCTTGAGGTAGGACGCACCCTTGAATTCCTCAAACACCGCGAAGTGGGGCGATGAGTCGCGGACAGGTCTGCGCGACTCCGGCGCATCCTCGACCATCATCAACCATCCGACAAAGGGGCGCGGCTGCTTGCCGAAAGCCTCTTCGCGAAAGGCTGTCCAAAGATCATGGGCTGTCCCAATAGCCTCCTCAGTTCGATTATTGAAGTTGTTGCCAAAAGATGGCCCGACCTGACTTTTCAGCTCAACGGCGGCGATCAGCTGCCCTTTATAGATCACCAAAAGATCCCACAACTTTGTCGGGCGAAAGTAGCCGGGCAAGGTCAGCATCGCCCTGTTTTGATAAATTTCAGCATGGGCAAGCCCATTGGCCTTGATCAGCTCAAGCATCAAGGCTAAGAAACCATCCATATTCTTGCCAGCGGTTACGCCTGCACGTTCACCTTGATCGGCCTTGCTCGACTCAATCTGTTTCTGCCTTGCCGCTTCCCGATTGCCCCAAAAGACCTTCACGGCTTCACGGGCTTTCTGTTCGTAATCCACGAGATCGAGGGCCATTTATTCTCCATTGCCTCCAAGCGCCGATAGTTCTGCGTGGCTCAGACCATAGAGCTTAAACACAGCCTGGTTGCAGGCTTGTATGTCGCGCTTAACGGCAGCCCCGGTCAACTCACGGCGCAGAGGTTCCGACACATCTGCCCAGTGTGGAATGCGAATCCGACGTAGGTACTGCGCCTGGAAGCGCAGAAAACCACCTCGCATTTTCGTTGAATAGGTCCGTACGAACAGGCGAGTGACAGCAGACAGCAGCACAGCCTGCAAAGCCCGCAAATCCCAGTCGTCGGACGTCACATAGTAAAGGTTATGGTGAGGATATAGCTTTCCACCTTCAAAGACGACATGCGCCTCCCCCTTGATGTCCGGTATTAGGAGTTTAGGCCTATTGGCTAGGGCCGGGGTGATGCGATCAATTGTCCGATACCAGTTGGCTGGAGACTTTTGAGCACAGTGACGCCCTGCAATCACATCTCGGCGAATCTCAAGGTAGCGTCGCAGGCGCGGATACTCGTTGAGATCAACTAGTCCGCCCGAATCAACAAACGGATTGATGACACCTTGCCCGCGCCACTTCACCTCACCCGACATGATGTCCTTTGTCATCACCAGTGGCAGCTTCCGGTCTGGTTCGACATTGAGAGCATCAAAATCCCCAATAAAAGCCTTGTCCGCGCCGGTAGCAACCCCAATCCCAACCTTGCATCCCACATCTTCCAACAAGGGGAAGCACGCCTCCAGACGGCGAATGAGCGCCATTTGATCGGACGATTCCAGCAGCCACGGCTCGGCACCATTTGTGACTCTGGCGAGTTCGCATACCGCGCCGTTTTCTTTCTGTAACACCGGGTCACGGAGTAAATCTGCCAGTATAGCCAGCTCCTCTCGGTTAATGGCCGGACGATGTGCAACACGAGTTGATCCCGGCGCTTCACGACTGATGATGATGATCGCAGGGTAGGCAACAACATCAGAGTGGAAAGCTGGTGTATCCACCATATCGACATAGACTTTCAGGTGGAATCCCTCAGCCACGAGACTTCTAAGCGGCCCGCCATAGCGGTTCTTCATCCAGCGATCCGCACAGATGAATCCCAGACTCCCGCCGTCTGACAAAACCGAAAGCGATCGCTCGATAAAAGGAATATAGATATCAGCCCTGTCATACATCGTCTGGAAGCGGCTGCGATATTCGGCCAGTAGCGGGGCGGGGATCAGTTCCTGACGGACGTAGGGCGGATTGCCCACTACGAAGTCAAATTCCCCCTCCAGCGGAGCCAGCAGGAAATCCCCCTGTGACAACCAGCGGTCAGTTAGTTCTGTTGCGGTCTTCTCTGCTATTCCTTTGCGCTTGAGAAGGGCAACAACGGCGGCGGAGGTGCTGCGGAAGGTGTCTTGGTGAAGTTCAACCGCCCGGATTGCATCACTCAGATCGTCGAGTGCGGAACCATTCGGCATTATCCCTCGCCATGCACTCAACAGACGCTCAATGAGCGGTAGTAGAAAATCTCCGCCACCGAAAGATGGCTCCAAAAGTCTCTTTTCGTGGAGCGGTTGATCCTCCGTGTAGCCAGCTAGGTCAAGGATGAAATCAACTACCTCCCGGCGGGTGAACACTGCTCCTCGCGAGTTCACCTCAGCATTCAATGCCAGTTGATCAATCGCAGCTTTCACCCTTGGAGCGACACAGGCTGGACTAGTCAGCCCCAGCGTTAATTGCACTGACTGCAAAAATTAACCTCTTTGATTTGGTTGAATTGTAGCTACCAGTTTACGACTCTTGCCCGTCCACCTGCTTAATCAGTGCGGGAATGCCGGTGGGTTGCCAGAGGCGCTCAAACTGGGCTGGGGCGATCGCCCGCCACATCAACCCGCCCCCCACTGCCACCGCCAGCCCCAGGGCACTGCCCGCCACCCAGCGGGGCAGCCTTGATCGCAGGCTCGGTTCTGGTACCGGGGGCGGCAGGGTGTGGCGCTGAAACAGCTCGTCGGTGAGCCAGCTCAGGGTGATATTGAAATTGTGCACCGGGTTGGGCAGCAGGCTCAGGTAGGTACCCTGGCGAATCAGGTGGCCGCTGCGCCCGGTGATGGCGATGCGGTCAAACAGGTTGGCGGCCCCTTCCGCCAGGCCCAGCTTGATCAGGGTGCCGCGCAGAGAGACCTGGGCCGGTTGGGGCGGCTGGTGCTCGGCCACGGCGTTGAGGTTGGTGGCGATCGCCGCGCCCTGCTGGTAGGCCACCTGGGCGGTGGCGGGCTGGGGGTCGTCTAGCACTGTGCAGTCGCCCCCGGCGAACACCGTGGGGTAGTTGGGCAACTGTAGGGTCGGCAGCACCCGCAGGCGACCGGCCTTGTCCTTGTGCTCATCGGGCAGGGGCAGGTCGGCAATCACCGGGTTCACCCGATTGCCCGTGGTCCAGATGATGGTGCTGGTGGGCAGGATGTGAACCTGGCCGTCGTGCTTGTAGGCCAGGTGGTTAGGCCCCACCTGGGCCGCCGCGCCCGTGATCAATTGCACCGGCACGAGGCGGTTCTGGAGTGCCTGCCCCACGGTGTCGCGCAGACTGCCGTTGATGTCGCCCTTGAGAATGTCGGGACTGCGGTTGACGATCGCGATCGTCAGCTCCGCGACCAGCCCCTCAAACTGGCTGGCCCACTGGGGCAAGAGGTCGCCCAGGGTGGCGGCCATTTCCACCCCCGCTGGCCCAGCGCCGATGATGGTGACGGTGAGCAACGCCCGCCGCCGCTCTGGATCGGTGGTTTGGCTGGCCTGCTGGAGGCACTGGCGCAGGTGGCGTCTCAGCTGGGTGACATCCTCCCCGGTGCGAAAGGCAAAGGCGTAGTCTTTCACCCCCGGAATGCCGAAGTCGTGGGCGGTGCTGCCCAACCCCAGTACCAGGTGGCCGTAGGGGTAGCGATGCCCCGATGCCAGCCTCACCTCCTGGCGATCGAGGTCGATGCGGTGGACGGCATCGTGGATGAAGGTGATCTCGTCGCAGTTGAGCAGGTCGTCGTACTTGGGCCACACCTGCTGCTCGCTCAGCTCGCCGCTGAGCAATTCGTACAGCAGCGGCTTGAAGACAAAGCGATCGCTTTTGTCGATCAGCACAATCGGGTGCGGATGTCGCTGGTGACACAGGTGCATGGCGGCAAACAGGCCCGTAAACCCGCCGCCCACAATGATGGTTGGTGC
>CAYUBC010000291.1:0-1972 GCA_964442885.1 uncultured bacterium
CAATGGCCGCAGCAGTCGGGGGGGGAACCGGGGGTTGCATCGGGGGAGTTACAGGGGGATGAGACGGCAACGTAACCGATGGTGAAGGTCGCGATGATGAGAACTCCGGCTGGGCCACCGAGGAGGGATTGGGATCAAGGGACGGTCGAGCACTGGGGCTAGCCACATGACCACGGCTGGGAGCCGGGGCCAGATAGTCTGCTGACGTTTTAACCGCCTCTTCGGGTTCCTCAGGTTCGGCTATGTCGGCAGTTGCCAAACCATTGCCCGTTAACCCTAGACTTCCTACTAAAACAGCTAGCCTTAACCACCCTAGGAAGGGCAATTTAGCGTTAGCGTTAGCGTGAGCTTGCCAGTCAGTTCTTATAGCGCTGTTTTTATAATTCACCATAGTTAACCGCTACGCATTGTAGCCTAAAGTCACTTCACCCGGTTTAACTTCCAGGTCAACTGGGTCGGCGGAGTCGGAGTTCTGGAGATGGACTCGTAGATTTCCCGATGCCGCCAGACCCCTAACTTCAGCAAAACCATCGTTGATAACAACAGTTTGGCCGAGGTGGGTCATCTTAGCCTGGTAGGCCGCCAAGAAGGCTGCATCGCCTTTGGCCTGCCAGAAGAAATAGCCTTGCAGCAGACCGTAGAGGGCAACGGCGGCAACACCCTCCAAGGTATTCAAGGGGCCAGACACCGCTTCCGGTTGAATTAACTGCTGGAGGGAAATTCCCGTAGCAGGAACCGGATTAAAGCTGTTTAAACCTAGTCCAATGACCGCGTCTTTGATGCAAGAGTCGGCCAGTCGAGTTTCGACCAGGAGGCCACCCAGTTTTTTGCCCCTGGCCACCAAATCATTAGGCCATTTGAGTTGCACCGGCAAACCCAGGTTGTTCAGACTGGTGGCCACTCCCCAGGCACTGGCCAGGGTGAGCAAGGCACTGCGCTGAACTGCCAGGTCTGGCCTCAAGCCCAAAGACAAATACAGCCCCCCCGGCTGAGACAGCCATTGGCGACCCCACTGCCCCCGTCCCGCTTGCTGAGTAGCCGCCATCACCACCGTGCCAGCCGGTGCCCCTGCCGCCATCATAGTGGCCAAGACCCGGTTGGTGGAGTCGGTTTGCTCTACCCAGTGCAGCGAAAATTTAGGCCGTAAGGCCAAAAAATCTGACGCTACTCCCAGCTTTTGCGGGGGTTGAGCGAGCATTTGGTACAACCTGTCTAGATTCACCCCAGATCAGCCCTTCAAGTGTGGCTGGCTAATTCGTCATTCACCCTAGCACCTCAGTAGATTTCCTGAGATGACTGAGGCCGTGTTCTACCAGAACTTGATGAAGATGGCTAACGCCTTAATCATTGCTCAATACTATTTGAAGGTGGGCCTGGAGCTGAGTTTTCAGGTCGATGCGGGTTTGGATGGTTGCACGGGCGGCCTGGCGGAGGGGCTGCATGGCGTCGGGGTGCTCCAGGGCGGCCTCAACCTGCTGGGCGATCGCCTGGGGTGAGAAGAAATCCACTAGCCAGCCATTTTGCCCGTGCTGGATATACTCCTGCACCGGCTGGGTGCTAGACCCAATCACTAAACAACCTGCGGCCATTGCTTCCAGCATTGACCACGAGAGCACAAAGGGGCGGGTCAGGTAAACGTGGGCCGACGAAGCCTGGAGCACCTGCAAGTATTCGTCGTAGGCCAGCCAGCCGGTAAAGTGCAGGCGAGATAAATCCAGGTCAAGGGCCTGTAGCATCTGGTTTTTGTAGGATTCTCCAGGGGGCAGCGGTTTCCCGTAGGCGACCCGGTCTTCTCCGACCACCACGGCATAGCAATGGGGACGGCGCTGTTGGAGTAGCGCTACGGTTTCCATGAATTGAGGAAAGCCCCGGTAGGGCTCCATGCCCCTGGCTACGTAGGTGACCAGTTCATCCACCTGGCTCAAATCCAACCCCAGGCGCGGCAGCACCAGCTTAGCTCCTGGCCGGGGCC
>CAYUBC010000291.1:1982-5604 GCA_964442885.1 uncultured bacterium
CCGAAAGTAGCTGGTATCAATGCCGTCATGGAGAATCGTTAGCTTGGTGCGAAACTCCAGGGGAAACTGTCGCCACTGCCAGAGGGTGGGAGTAAGACCGCGATCGCAGGCATACAAATCCTGCAAAATCGGCGCGTTTTTGATACGAATGCTGGCCTCGGTGTCGGCATCGAGAGGATCTGTCGGGTCAAAGTCAGAATCGCTGCCGTGGGCATGGTAAAACCACTCGAAATAGCCCAAATACCGAGCTTTTGGGAAAATATCCTTGACAAACAGCCCTGGCCCCCAGCCTACATGGGCGTACACCACATCGGGATAAAATCCCTGGGCCTGGAGAGGCTGCAAAGCGCGATACACCCCCTGACCATGCAGCACCGCCTTCTCCAGAGGACGCACGTAGCGGTGAGTTTCCGCCGCAGGCTCGCGACTGACCTGGTAGAGCAGTTTTTGTACGCCGGGCAGTTCTCCCGGCTCGCGGTTGGTACCAAATACTACCTGATGGGCTGGATCCTGGGCCAGCGCCACCGCCAGATGGCGAAACTGGGCCGGAAAATTGGGATGAAGAAAGAGAATTTTCATTTTGCCCTAGCCCTTCATCAAGGGTAGATTTCAGATTCTGCCCAGTACCTTGAACTCAGCCACGCACCAGGGATTTCGTGGATGCTGGGTTGGTTCTGGGGTGTCAAGTACCAACTGGGTGCATTCGAGCAGCAATGCACCCAGTTGGTCGAAATACCGACGGGTGGTCGGCAAGGTGCATTCGCGGCCTAGGCCCATCGTACAAAACGCGATTCCTCCCTGGCCGCAATGCACCACCCCCTGAAATTATGGCTAGTCGCCAAAGTGCCGAATAATCGCTTCGGCAAACTCCGAGCACTTCAGGGGTGGGTTGACGGGGGGTTCCATCAACCGGGCCAGGTCGTAGGTGACTTCGCGGTTGGCGATCGCCCCGCCAATCCCTTTTTTGATCAAATCCGCCGCCTCTTGCCAGCCCATGTACTCAAACATCATCACCCCAGAGAGGATGACAGAACCGGGGTTGATGCGGTCTAGCCCGGCGTGTTTGGGCGCGGTGCCGTGGGTGGCCTCGAAGATGGCGCAAGTGTCGCCAATGTTGGCCCCTGGCCCCATACCCAGCCCCCCGACAATGGCAGCGGCGGCATCGGAGAGATAATCCCCATTCAGGTTCATGGTGGCCAGGATGGAGTATTCATCGGGCCGGGTTTGGATTTGCTGGAAGATACTGTCGGCGATGCGATCGTTCACCATCACCTTCTCCTTCCACTGGCCGTTGCCGTGGGTGGCCCAAATTCCATCCAGGATGCCCTGCACTTCGGCGCAGGCCGCCTCTTTTTTCTCAGGGGTGAGGGCATCGTAGCCCGGCTCAATTTTGCGGGCGCTGTCTTCGATGGAAATATCCGGGTCGTGCTCTTTGTTGCTGAGCACCCAGGACTCGCGCTCGGTCACGCACTCGGCCCGAAATTCCGTGGTGGCCAACTCGTAGCCCCAGTCGCGGAAGGCTCCCTCGGTGTACTTCATGATATTGCCCTTGTGCACCAGGGTGACCTGCTGCTTCTCCTTGGGCAACCGCAGGGCGTGCTTGATGGCCCGCCGCACCAGCCGCTGGGTGCCGCCCTTGCTGATTGGCTTAATGCCAATGCCGGAATCTAGAGGAATTTGCTTCTTACCGTGTTCTGGCGTGGCGGGGATGAGCTCCTCATTGAGAAGCTTAATTAACTGATCACAGATTGGATCGCCCTGCTTCCACTCAATGCCCAGGTAAATGTCCTCGGTGTTTTCTCGATAGATGATCACATCCAGCTTTTCGGGGCTGCGGTGGGGCGAAGGCGTACCGGCGTAGTACTTACAGGGGCGCACGCAGGCGTAGAGGTCGTTAATCTGTCGTAGGGCAACGTTGAGGGAGCGAATGCCGCCGCCAATAGGGGTAGTCAGTGGCCCCTTAATCGCTACGCCGTATTCCTGAATTGCCGTTAGCGTATCCTCTGGTAGGTATTGAAAGGTGCCGTACTGCTCACAGGCTTCGTCGCCAGCGTAGACCTTGAACCAGACAATTTCCCGCTGGCCACCGTAGGCTGTTGCTACTGCTGCATCAAACACCCGCTGGGCGGCAGGCCAGATATCTACCCCCGTGCCATCACCGCGAATGTAAGGAATGATCGGGTTATCTGGCACGACGGGCTCGCCGTCTTTGAAGGTGATGCGTTCGCCTACTGAGGGGGGAGTAATTCGTTCGTACATCGCAATTAGCTCAAAATACGACAAAACAACCCACAGTCTAATCTGCTTTCTCCCTCAAAACCGATTGTTTGGCAACGATTTGGCAGGGCTTAAGCATTTCTCAACCCACTGCCATGCTCCACAGCGCGCCACACCATGTTTACCCGGCGGCTTGCCGCTGGGTAGAGTCGCTGTAGCTAAGGTTCTAGTCTAGAATGAGGCTGACACTATGGCCTGGGCGTTGGGTTATTGGCAAAGTTATGACGGCTTCCTCATTACCTGACAGTCTAAAGCAAATCATAATTGACCGTATTTTATCGATTAGTTCTCCCGAAAAGATTATTCTCTTTGGTTCCTACGCCCGTGGAGAAGCTACCGCAGATAGTGATGTTGATCTGCTTGTGGTCTACGCCAATCTGACCAAGAAGCGGCCTATGGCTGTGGCTATTCGTCGAGCCCTGGCTGACTTAATGATCTCTAAAGACGTCATAGTGACCACGCCTAAAGAAATAGAAGACTATGGCGATATGGTTGGCACGGTACTGCGTCCAGCATTGAGAGAAGGCCAAATTCTCTATGAACGAGGCTAGAGTTTTCATCGAAACTCAACGCTGGCTAGCGTATGCTCAGAAAGATTTACAAGCAGCCAAGTCGTTGCTGACTCAACCCCAGGATTTTTCTCAACAAGTCTGTTTTCTCTCTCAACAGGCGGCAGAAAAAAGTTTGAAGGCCGCTTTGGTTTTTGAGCAAATCAATTTTCCGTTTCGCCATGATTTGGATTTACTGAGAAATTTCCTCCCGCAAGACTGGTTGATTCATCAGCACGTCCCTGACCTGTCTGAGCTTTCAGCATGGGCGGTTGAATCCCGTTATCCTACCCGCAATGAGGAGCCTACCCTGGCAGAGGCCCAAGCCGCTTTGGAAATGGCGCAAACTGTCGTTGACTCAATTCAGCAGGATCTAAGACAGCGGGGACTAGCTGACTGAGACAGCACATACACAGCCTACCTACTGGGATCTACTTTACTCACCCGCTAGAATTGATGAATCCGATTGTAGTACTCGGCTTCAATTCCCATGCCTGTCCCTGGTTCCGTAGATTTCCTGGACGAATACGACGTGATTGTCGTCGGTGCGGGCCACTCTGGCTGCGAAGCGGCCCTGGCTTCGGCGCGGTTGGGCTGCCGCACGCTGATGGTGACCTTGAACCTGGATAAAATTGCCTGGCAGCCCTGTAACCCGGCGGTGGGCGGCCCGGCCAAATCCCAACTGACCCACGAGGTGGATGCCCTGGGCGGCGAAATTGGCAAAATGGCCGATCGCACCTACCTGCAAAAGCGCATTCTCAACAACTCCCGTGGCCCAGCCGTGTGGGCCTTGCGGG
>CAYUBC010000292.1:0-5600 GCA_964442885.1 uncultured bacterium
GCCGGAAAGCCTTGTCTGGCCTCCCCCTCTCCCATTTTTGGGAGAGGGGGACTGAGGGGGTGAGGGAAAAGCTCAGCCAAAGGAAAGTTCTCTCCCGCCGGGTTTCCCCTCCATCCCCCCGCCCCTTCCTCCCAGACCGGGAGGTAGCGCCGTGCGCTTCTCGTAGAGTAAGGGGGTCAAAGCCTCGCTCGGCAGGAAGCAAGCCCTGCCGCCCTGGGCAAGCCGCAGGGGGTAATGCTAGGGAGAGTAGAGTGGGTCAGGAGACTTAATCCAGAGTTACTCAACAACACAGGATTGTTACTTGGGCTAACTGGGGAGCTAGTCAGGCTAATTGAAGCATTGTTCGGCAATCAGCAATTGCTGCCCATGTTTATAGGAGAGCTACTCAGGTATAAACAAAGCCAATTTACTTGTAATTGACTTAATCAGGGCTTATAAACAAGCAACTCAGGCATAAACCCGCCTAATCTTTTTTTGATTTACCCTTGCAGTTGTTTATGACAAAGTAGTTCAGCAATAAACGCGGCTAATCAATCTTGAACTCGCTTAAGTAGGGCTTATGCCTCAACATCTCAGCTATAAACCTTGCCAATTCCCCTTTTGAGTCCTTGGGTTCATCGTTGAGGGTGAGGATTGGGCTTTAGCTTGAGGCAACCACAGACACTGCACTGATAGTAAACCTACGGAGCAAAGGGCTCGCAGTCTCTGGAAAGATTAAGCAAAAGTTAAGCAATTCCCCGGTGATGTTTCCCCGGCTAAATTCAATATTTTGAATAGGTTGGCCTCTATACCAACCCACGCTAATTCACCATCTTACAGGGTATAACTATGGCGCGTAGAAAACGAAGCTCTGACGTTTTGGAAAAAGCTCAACGGCGAGCAGCAGGCATGGAATCGATTGCGCTCGATTTGGATTTAGGCAATGGCATGTCTGTAGCGGAATTTAATCGCGGCATTGATAGCCTCCGCGATCGTATGGCCACCTACAATCGGCTGCTCTCCAGTGTTGACCAGGCCTACAACGATATGCTGCTGGAAGAATCGTCCCTCTCGGAGCTGTCTGAACGTATGTTGGCGGCGGTGTCGGTCAAGTATGGTCGCCGTAGCCCTGAATATGAAATGGCTGGCGGTTCTCGACGCAAAACCTCGCGGCGAGTTGCCTCAACCGCTTCGGCAGCGGCCTAAGGCGGCTACCGTAGGTTAAACCGCAAAGAGGCTTCTGACAGGAAGTAAAGGCCCAGACCAGGCGCAGCTATGGCTGCGCCTTTTTTGTGCTTCAAGCCCCCACCCTAATCGACGCCCTCCTAATCCCAGATAATCGACGAGCCAATATTCGGCGATGTCCGGGCTTCGTAGCCCAGTAGCTTAAGGAATTCCTCTAAAGAAAGCGCAACCCCAGCCAGGAGAATTATGCTTGCAATGGCGGGAGCTAGCCAACTTCCCAGTCAAGAGAGATGGAAAATGCTCAGCTTATTGCCAGGCTTGCGTTTCAAAGCTTAAACAGATCAAATCAATTTCTCAATCCGGAATTACCGTAGAGGAAAGTGAAACAGTCTATGACAGCCGCTATCTTGCAACCTTGCTAGAATTAAAGGCTTTGCTCCAGCCATTGCTCCTCCGTATGACCTATCTCAATACAATCCCACAAGCCCAAAACGAGCCGCAACAGCTTGAGCGGCTGGGTGCCTATAGCCAACTTTATCTAGATGCTAAACGGCTGATGGGGATTCACATGCTGCTGAGTGTGCCCCTGGTGTTGGTCGGGGTGCTGGTAGTAGCGGCATTTCCCAACTTGCAGATTTATGTAGCCCTGTGGGGGGGGTTGGTCACATTGCTGGGGCTGTTTTTTTTGACCCCGACCCAGAAAAATCTGCAAAGGCAGGCGGCAAAGGTACAACAGCTTTTTGACTGTGATCTATTTCAGTTGAACTGGCAAGACTTCCACAATATTGGCCAACCCCCTGATCCTGAAGTCATTTATCGGGCTGATCGCCGCTATCGTAAAATCAACCCGACCTATGAGCGACTTAAGGATTGGTACCCCGATGTAGGTCAGCTACCGTTGCCGCTGGCCCGGTTAGTGTGTCAGCGCACCAACTGCTGGTGGGATGCCGATCTGCGGCGACGATACGCGAGTTGGGTGATCATGCTCGTGTCAATTTTTGCCGTGGTGGTGCTGCTTGTGGGGTTAATCGGTGGGCTGACGTTGGAAAGTTTTTTTCTGGTGGTGGTAGCTCCGCTGATTCCGGCTCTGGTGCTGGGCATTACCCAATACCGAGATAACATGGAAGCCGCGAATCGGCTCGATCAGCTGAGGGATAAGGTAAACGATATATGGCAACGGGCGATGCATAGTCAGGAAACCCCGGATACGCTCTACCAGTATTCAATTCAGCTACAGGATGCCATTTTCAAGAATCGTGCCGCTAGTCCATTGATTTTTAATTGGTTTTACCGCCGTTTAAGGGATGAGAATCAAGATTTGATGAATAAAACAGCTGAAGACCTAGTTAACGAGGCTAAAGCCACCCAAGATCAATCTAGCTAGGTCTGACACGCGACTGAGTCGCCTTCTGGATTGCCCGTTGTATCGATGCATGACTATGGCAGAACCGGTGTTTACCGCAATTACCTTTTCCCCAGTCACAGAATTTATCGAAAAAACCCGCAAGCTGCGGGACTTGTATGGCAGCTCTTTTATCCTGTCTTATCTGGCGGATTCGGTTTGTGAGGCGGCTAGAACGGAACTGCGAAACAACGATGCGGTCATTTCCCCGGCTCGGCTTAATACTCGTATGGGCACTCCTGACCAAATTGTAATTCAGGGGGATTTTCCCGAGGAGCAGGCTAGGGCGGCTTTTCTGCAAGCCTGGGGCCAAATTATGGATGCTTGCTGCGAGTGGGTTTGCGCTGAGTGCCAAGATTGGATTGATACCCACTACGAGCAATGGCTTCAAGCAAATACGTGGAATGATAGATCTCGCCGTTCTCTGCCCTGGGATCGGGACTGGCAACTTTGGAAAGCCAATGCTTGGGAATTTTTTTGGGTACAAAGATCGAGCATTCCAGGGGTTTTGGAGGCGATTGTTGAAGAAGAGCGCGATCGCGATTGGGTGGGCATCAACTGGGTGGGAGAAAGCTCGACCCTCTCTGGAGCAGATGCCATTTCCTGGCCAGGGCTGGGGCTCAATATCCCTCCCAAACGGCGATCCATGGCCAAGGCTGATCAGCAAATTCGCAGTTTTTTCGCAGTGCTCAATCAGAAAATTGGGGCCGCCATTTTAGAAGATGACTTAGCAAGTTATGAGCAAGATGACTTAGCAAGTTATCAACAAAATACAGCAGATCGCTTAGGCAGGTTGGCCAATCACTACGGTGTCGAAGATCAGTCAGGAAATAAGGATTTCGATCTGCGGCAGGAACTGGCGAAAAAGCTGGGAGAAGCCATTGTCACCCCCCGAGAGCAACTCAGTATTCCCGAACTGACTAAGCGGCTGTTTACCCTACGGGCAGTTGCTAGGAACATTTCTGACCGAGACCGACAGCAGGACCGTGACCCCCTGTTGACGGAACTGCCGGAGAGCTTTAAGGATGTCAACCTGTGGAAGACCGATTTGCCCATGGGTTGGTTTCGGGGTGATGGAGATCGCGCTGGTCAACACATTCGAGACATCACCCAAGACCCGGCCACGGCAGCCCAAAACTTAAGCGCCTTTAGCCATCAAATGCGGCAGTGGGGCAAATGGCTTAAGCAAGAGAGCTTTGATCAAAAGCAGGGACGGATTGTCTTTGCTGGGGGGGACGACTTCCTGGGGGTGTTTCATCCGGCAGAGAACCCAACCTCAGCCATCCAATGGCTGTGCAGCTTCAAAGAAAACGTCTGGCATCGCGGTGAGGGAGGGAAAGAAGACATCAAGCCTGTGACTCCTAGCGTGGGGTTTGTCTGGGCATCCTCTCAGGTACCCCAGCGGGATATTTTGCAACACTGCGAATTGGCAGAACAAACCGCCAAACAGAGTGGGCGCGATCGCGTTTGTCTGCGGGTGCTTTTCAGCAGCGGCACCCATCTGGAGTGGGCTTGTCCCTGGTGGCTGCTGCCAAAGATTGTGCGGGGGTATCGAGATCCCAGCTCAAAAACCCAAAACTGGATCCGTCTCTACAACGATGTAGCCACCCTCGAAGCCCGCCATGGGTTCCAAGATAATCATCAAGTGGCCCTGGCCTTGTTCAATCTCTATTTTGTTGATCCAGACACCGGAGTCGATCCAGCCAGCCGGAAAGCATTACTGCCCAAGGACGCTTCAGCCTTGTTTGCCGCTAATAGTCCCCTTTGGACTCAGGGAGAGTACAGTAGCATCCTCCCGGAGGAGCTAAAAGGCACCTGCTTAAAGAAGCAACAAGACACCTTCAATGATTGGGTAATTGCCCTGGCAAAGGTGGGTTTCCACCTTTTTAATCAGATTTCCTTACCTCAAACTGATCATTCATCTGCTGTTTAACCATGGCCGAAGCATCCCAAGACCTAAAATTTAGCCAATTCACCCACCGCATTTTGGTTCATCCCCTGGGGTTGCTCTATGGCAGCAAGGGTCGGTTTCTGTCCCCCGAAAACCTGGTGGGACGATCAGGCTTCCACTTTCCTCCTGATACGCCAACTCTGTCAGGGCTCTATGCGGCCCATTATCGGGATCAAGCTGACACCCTAGGGTCACTACTTCTGGCGGGGCCATTCTGGGCTAAATCTGATCAAGCTGAAAATTTTTATGTGCCCACTCCCTTTCATTGCTGGGTGCGAGACAACCACATTCGGCATCGGCTGGTCTGGCAGGATGGCCGCTGGCAGCCTGAAGCCTCGGCCAAGGATGAGGACAAAGACTATAAATACCGCCAAAACGACACATGGATGGCATTGAAGGATTGGGAAAAGTTGCGATCGCCCCAGCCCTTTGCCCCAATCCCCGTTCAAGAGGCTCCGTGGAAGCCAATACCCCACCTGCATCCCCGATTACGCGATGACGAACGGCGCAGCGTTGGTAAGGATGATGAAAGAGGCAGCTTATTTCTGGAATATGGCATCCAGCTCGACCCAGAGGTTTGCCTGGTATATCTGGCCAACACCCCTCTACCCCAAGACCAGATCTATCGGTTTGGGGGTGAGGGCCACATGGTGCAAATCACTTCAGAACAGATCCAACCTGACGAACCGATTTGCACCTTGTTGACCGAAGATGTGGGCAATCACTTCGCATTGATCAGCCCTGGGGTGTGGGGGTCAAATCGTCTGTCCTACCGGGCTCCCTGTCGCCATAAAGACACGGGTTCTCTCTCCTGGCCAGATGGTAATACGGTTCAGGCTTTGCTGACCCAGCGTCCCCAGCCGTTTCGCTTTCGCATGGGTAATCAAAAAGATGAAGCAGGCAACGATGTACATCAAAACCATCAACCGAAACTCCTGTCCCGAGGCCGTTACGCCGTCCCTGCTAGGAGTGTGTATGTGGTTGAAAAGTCATTACCCCCCTGGCTGAAATGGCCAGATGGTAAATGGCCAGAGCAAGGCTGGTTCCCCACAGAGGGATATTCCTTTAAACGCTGGGGCTGCG
>CAYUBC010000293.1:0-5598 GCA_964442885.1 uncultured bacterium
GTAAGCCAAAGTACAGCACACTATCCTGAGTTCCAGCGGCTCCAGGGCGGGGAAAAGTTGCTACTGTGAGCGGCTTGCCAGGTTGAACGGCCACTGAGCGCAGGTGCAGCGTCGCCCCCAGTTCAGCCAGAACTTGATCGACATAGTCAAAGTCGCCAACGGAAACACCGCCAGAGGACAGAATTACATCCGCCTGAGCCAGGGCAGATTGGATAGCGTTGACCAGGGCCTTGGGCTGGTCAGGCACAATCCCCAGCGGCAGGGGGAGGCCTCCCGCCTGCCGCACCAGAGCGGGTAGCGCGTATTGGTTGGAATCGACAATTTGCCCCGGTTGCAGGGGCGTGGTCAGTGGCACCAGTTCATCGCCGGTGGAGAGAATGGCTACCCTGGGCTGACGAAACACCGACACCTGGCTACATTGGGCAGCGGCCAGCACCGCAATTTCTGGCCCGCCTAACTCCAGACCGGCGGGCATTAGAACGGTGCCTGCCTGGTAAAAGCTGCCGCAATGGCGCACAAATTGACCTGGCTGGGGTGGTTCCAGAATAGACACCTGCGTTTGGTCAGTGGTTGTCATTTCCTGCATAACCACGGTGTCAGCCCCGCTGGGCAGCATTGAGCCGGTAAAAATCCGAGCGGCTTGCCCTGGCTGTAGCGGTAGCGTTGGGGCTTTACCCGCCGGAATCGTTTCAGTCAGGGTCAGGGTGACAGGATGGTCAGGGGTGACAGCTTGAACATCCGCATAGCGGAGGGCATAGCCATCCATAGCGGAGTTATCCCAGTGGGGAATGTCGAGCGCCCCACTGACTGGAGCGGCCAGAACACGACCTAGCGCCTCGGTCAAAGGAATAGCTTCCGATGCGTCGCTGCTAGCAGCGCAAACCAAGTTCAGAATTCTGGCTTCTGCCTCTGCTGCGGGCACCATAGGCGGCTCAAAAACTGGGCCTTGTGATTATACAGCTCAGGCCCAAGGCCAGGGAGCCTGCCAGTGTGGCGGCGGTAGAGGCATCCAGCCCGACAAACAGGAGCAGGCCATAACCCATTAATCCAACGGCCGCTACCAACCCCAAAGGAGTAGTTAGAAACGCTAGAAACTCTAACAGCGCCTCTAGAAACCGCAACAGTTGAAGTAAACGGGCTAAAAGCGCCATAGCTATTGCCGAACAGACAGCCTTATTTAAGCAGGTGATTTAAAAATAACTGTTGCCAGGGCAACTAAATAAGCCAGGCTCAATAAAATTTTCCTATGGCTGTCTCAGGTATCGCTGTCTCAGGGGTTTAGCCTGAACTCACCTCCCAGCATCCGACTATCTGACCAGGCTATCCTTACTCCCTCAGACAGACTAGCGGGCTTTCCGGCGGCGGTAGGCATCCATATAAATGACATTATCCGGAGGGATGACGCGGCTAGCGGAGGCTAACTGGGCCAGCTTCTTCTCCAGCTTCTGACTTGAAGAGGCGACTGCCGATGCTTGCTCCTCAGGCA
Organism: uncultured bacterium; assembly: GCA_964442885.1. Lineage (GTDB taxonomy): Bacteria > Cyanobacteriota > Cyanobacteriia > Phormidesmidales > Phormidesmidaceae > Nodosilinea. Next base: position 1,487 of record CAYUBC010000293.1, read on the forward strand.
CCAAGAGCTGGGTAAAACGCACGTGTAGTTCAGCCTCCGGGCTCCAGTCTTGCTGACGAACCCAGCAGCGATCGCGATCGCAGCGCACCACATAGAAATCTGGGACGTGGGCATCCTGCCCTTTCAGGCGCACCCGTGATCCTGGCCGAATCGTTAAGGAAGCCATAGCACTGCCCCTAGGTAAAGGCTAGTTATCACATGACCTAGAATAGTGCATTTGAACTGTGTTTGAAAAGGAGTTTTTATTAAGTCAATAATACTTTATGCTACTCAAACATGGTTTGTAGTGGGGTTAACCTCAGGTTTAGCTTTTACAGATCATAAATTTTCTATAGTTGGGGGTTATGACCGGGTTGGGAGCAGCTACCCAGTCCCAGGCAGCTGAGTCGGGGACGTTGGCTCAGGTGTTGCAGCAGCGGCGCAACCACCTGGCAAAACGATTTACCTACCCGGTTTTGCTGTGGTCGGGGCAGCCTGTGGCCCGCAACTTTCCGGCCAATGTTTACCCCTTTCGGGCCAGCAGTCACTTTCTATATTTTGCTGGGCAGGCCTTGCCCCAGGCGGCCATCTATCTCAATCAGGGGCAACTCACCCTGTTTATGGACGAGCCCGGTGCTAGCGCTGCCCTATGGCATGGGCCAAGTCCGAGTAGGTCTGCCATTGCCGCTGAGTTGGGGGCTACGGCTGCCTATCCCCTGACTGAACTGGCGCACCGAGTAGCTGAGGCCGTGACCTTACCGAGAGAGCAGGCCTTTGAGCAGTGGCAGACCAGGCTGGGCTCATCGGCGCAGCAAGGTCAGGCTTTAGTGGAAGCCCTGGTAGATCTACGCCTCACCCACGATGATGCGGCTCTGAAGCAGATTAGATTTGCGGCCTCAGTATCGGTACAGGCCCATCAAGCTGGCCTGGCGGCGACCCCCCAGGCGACCACCGAAGCGATGGTGCGAGCCGCTATGGAGCAGGTGATCATGGCCCACAATATGACCTGCGCCTACAGCAGCATTGTCACCACCCACGGAGAAGTACTCCACAACGAGCAGTACCATCACCCGCTGCGCCCCGGCGACTTGCTGCTGGCCGATGTGGGAGCCGAAGCCCCCACCGGCTGGGCCTCTGACATTACCCGCACCTGGCCTGTGTCGGGACGGTTTGCCCCCGCCCAGTGGGACCTGTATGACATTGTGCTGGCCGCTCACGATGCTTGCATTGCGGCAGCTAAGCCAGGGGTAGAGTACCGTGACCTGCATTTGCTAGCCTGCCGCACCCTGGCCGCTGGCCTGGTAGACCTGGGACTGCTCAAGGGCGATCCCGATGGTCTGGTCGAGCGGGATGTCCATGCCCTGTTTTTCCCTCACGGGGTGGGGCATTTGCTGGGGTTAGATGTTCACGATATGGAAGACCTAGGGGATGTGGCTGGGTATGCCCCAGGCCGTCGCCGGAGCGATCGCTTTGGGCTCTGTTTCCTGCGTTTGGATCGTCCTCTAGTTCCCAACATGGTCGTCACCATTGAGCCGGGGTTTTACCAGGTGCCCGCCATCCTCAATCCGGCCCGCCAATCTGGCCAGTACGATGATGCGGTGGCGTGGGATAAGCTACCGGCGTTTGCCTCAGTACGCGGCATTCGCATTGAAGACGACGTGCTGATCACTACCACAGGCTGCGAGGTCTTAACCGCGGCCTTACCCACCCAGGCCGAGGCTGTAGAAGCCTTGGTTCAGGGAGGTTAAACGAGCTTTCGGAAACAGCAATTTTTCTTGGTTTTATAAAGTTTTAGGCTTTGGATTAGGCTTTGGGTTGGTAGATAGCTGATATGATCCGGTTGAAGACTCTTTAACCCTTTCTTATGAATTCCACAGAGCTTTTACCACAGCCCCAGCCTAGTCTCCGGGTTGGTTTGGGTCGGGTGTTAATTGTTGAAGACGAAGAGCTCATTCGCGAAACCCTGGCCCTGGGTCTGGCGGAAGAAGGGTTTGACATTCTGATTGCAGAAGATGGGCTATCTGCGCTGGATATTTTGGGGGGGACAGCCGCCTCCAGTCGCGTTAGCCGACCCGACATTAGCCTGGTTGTCCTGGATCTCATGTTGCCTGGTATGAACGGCCTGGATCTGTGTCGGTTGCTACGCCACCAGGGTATTGACGTACCAATTCTGATTTTGAGCGCCAAAGGTACTGAAACAGACCGGGTGGTGGGGCTGGAAATTGGAGCAGATGATTACCTGACCAAGCCCTTTGGTATGCGCGAACTAGTAGCGCGCTGTCGGGCTTTACTGCGGCGTCAGCAGAGCAAAACCCACACTGAAAAGGAAAACATCCTTAAGTTTGAAGACATTACCCTGCACCCGCAGGAGTGTCGCGTCTTTCTTAAGGGGGATGAAATTAACCTGTCCCCCAAGGAATTTCGGATTTTAGAACTCTTTATGAGCCAGCCTCGCCGGGTTTGGTCCCGCGATCAAATCATTGACCAGGTCTGGGGTCACGACTTTATGGGTGACAACAAAACCGTAGATGTCCATATCCGCTGGATCCGCGAAAAACTCGAAGAAGACCCCAGCCATCCCTCCTATTTAAAAACGGTGCGCGGTTTTGGCTATCGGTTGGGCTAGCCAGATTGTTACATCCGTAAAGTGCTGACTCAGGGCAGGTTTCATTTAGTCAAGAAATAATACTGACTCTCAGGCTTGTCCTTTACCCTATAGAAGGGTGCGCATTATAAAGCCGGACTCAATGGCCGGTCTGGAATCAAGCTCAGGTTCCTGATGGTGATTGCGGCCTCCTGTGGAGTTCAGAGATGAACTGGGACTAAAACCATGCCGCTAACGGTTTTGCTTGCAGAAGATGATGAGGGGACACGCCTCTCAATTTACGACTATCTGGAGTTGGAAGGGTACTCCGTAGTCATGGCTAGTGATGGGGAAATGGCTCTCCAGCAGGTATTCGAGTATCAACCGCAAATCATCATTACCGATATTGGCATGCCCTATCTGGATGGCTACACCCTGGTGCAGCGAGTCCGGCAGTACCCGGCCTTTCGCCTATTGCCGGTGATTTTCTTAACCGCCCATAGCCAAACCCAGGATCGCATTCGCGGCTATCAGGTGGGGTGCGACGCCTTTTTACCCAAGCCCTTTGAACTGCAAGAAATTGGCGCGATTGTGCGAAATCTGCTGGAGAGAGCGCAGCTTATCCAATCCGCATGGATTCAACAGGTAGCCTTGCAAACGGCCCAACAGCGAGCCTTGCAGGCGGAAGGGAACAAAGCCGCAACGGCACCTCTCCCCGTTCCAGAGCCACCGGATCTAGGCCCAGATTTGACTCCCCGTGAGCAGGATGTGCTGGTGCTGCTGGCCAATGGGCTATCGAACGTGCAGATTGGCGATCGGCTGTTTTTGAGCCCCCGCACAGTAGAAAAGTACGTCAGCAGCCTGTTACGCAAAACCTACACCAACAATCGCTCTGAATTGCTGCGGTTTGCCTTGAGTCACCACCTGGTGACCTAAAGGGTGGTAGGAAATATGAATCGCGTTGTTGTTTACCTGCTGTCTTTTACCCTGGTCGGTCTGGCCGCCTGTGATGATTCGCTGACCACAGCCTCTCCCCCTGCGCCAGATCCCCCTCCAGCCGTAGAGGTCACGCCTGAGCCGAATTCGCCGGAGGCCAGTGCTCCGGCCCAAAACGAGGCCTATACGGTGATACCAGGGCAGCGGGTCGGTCAGGTAACCTCCACAACAAGCCGCCAGCAGCTAGCAGATTTCTATGGTGAGGCCAACCTCAGAGATGACGCGATTCCAATGGGAGAGGGCTTTACTGAGCCTGGTACCTGGGTGGAACTTGGCCCCGACCATCGCTTCGCCGTTGTGTGGCTAGATGCCGAGCGCAGCCGCCCCCTGCTGGCTAAGGATTTTGGCCCCGCCTGGAAAACTCCGGAAGGATTAGGCATCGGGGTGCCCTACACCAGGGTGCAGGAGGTTTTGGGAACCTTTAAGCTCTATGGCTTTGCCTGGGACTACAGCGGCAGCCTGGTTCTAGAGGGCAGCAACCTAGATCGCTACTATGGTAATTTACTGGTGCGGGTAGAGCCCTCTCAAGCCTCCGTTGCCGAACATCCAGAGG
>CAYUBC010000294.1:0-5581 GCA_964442885.1 uncultured bacterium
GGGGTGTTTGACCGCAGTGCCCCCCTGCCCACGGGCGGCCACATCGAGCAGTCGGATGGCACCAGTTGGATGGCCATGTACTGCCTGAATATGCTCACCATTGCCCTGGAGCTGGCCCAGGAGAATCCCGTTTACGAAGACATGGCCACCAAATTCTTCGAGCACTTTATCTACATTGCCGATGCCATGAACCACATCGGCGGCGGCAAAACCGAACTGTGGGACGAGGCCGATGGCTTTTTCTACGATGTGCTGCATCTGCCCCACGGAGAACGACTGCGCCTTAAAATTCGCTCGATGGTCGGCTTAATTCCTCTGTTTGCGGTAGAAACTCTGGAACCGGCGTTACTGGATATGCTGCCCGGCTTCAAAGAGCGGCTGGAGTGGTTTGAGCAAAATCGCCCTGACCTCAGCCACAATGTCGCCAGCTTTATCACCGAAGGCATGGGCAAGCGGCGCTTGTTGGCGGTGGTTAGACCAGACAAACTGCCTCGGATTCTGGAAAAAATGCTGAACGAAGCCGAATTTTTGGGGCCATACGGCATTCGCGCCCTTTCTCGTTGCCATTTGGAGCATCCCTACCGGTTTAACGTTGGCGAGCAGGAGTATAGAGTTGCCTACGAGCCTGGGGAATCCAGCACCGGGCTGTTTGGCGGCAATTCTAACTGGCGGGGGCCGGTGTGGTTTCCGGTCAACTACCTGCTGATTGAGTCGCTGCAAAAATTCCACCACTACCTGGGCGAGGGCTTCCGAGTGCCGTGCCCCACCGGGTCTGACCAGTACAAATCCCTTTGGGAAGTGGCCCTTGACCTGGAGGAGCGGCTGATTCGCACCTTCCTAAAAACCGATGGGGGCGATCGCCCCGTCTTTGGCCACAGCCAACCCTTCCAGCAGGATCCCCACTGGCAGAATTATCTGCTGTTCTACGAATATTTCCACGGCGACACCGGGGCCGGGGTAGGAGCCAGCCACCAAACCGGCTGGACGGGGCTGGTAGCCAAGCTAATTCAGCAGTACAGCGAATATGGGGCTGGCTAGCCCGTAGGTGGGCACCGCCCACCCTACTCCTACTTCACCAACAGTAATACACCGACGCTCTACGGCTGATTTAAGCATTATATTTTCCTGGTAGCTGCCAAAGTCTTGTCCGGCAATGAACTCTTCGATGTGCTGGCAGGCTTGCTGAATAAAGCTTAGCAATTTCGTGCTGCTTGCCCATTACTTCATCAACTACTGGTGAGTTGGCTGGCCTCATTACCATGGCTGTAATTTAGGAAGTTTACTTATCCTAGCGACCAGTTCACCTACCTCTCTCAGCACTTATAGGTACTGCGTTAGCTCCGCAGCGTCCAGAGTGCTGGGGAGCTAACACAGTAGCTACGTGAGCTTTGCATTTGGCATTTTGAACTCCGCCTAGCGGCCCTAGCCTGGTTGTCGCCAGCGCAGTAGGTAACTCAGCACTTCGCCTTCTTGGGGAGTAATCACTATCCCGGTTGCGGGGATGGCAATGAGCCGACTCCAGGTGATGGGGTCAGCATAGTTGAGGGCATAGAGGGTGTGGATGGTAGACCGCACTCCCTCCGGTGAGCCGATGATTAGGTGGCGCAGGCGCTCCCGCTCTGGCTGAGGATTAGCCAGGGTCGGGCGCAGAGGATGGAGATCCCCGGATTCTGTCAGAATCCGAGGATCTTGACCAGTAAACAACAACATAGCGGGATTCCTCCAAAACGATGGTTGAGGGAATCCCAAAAACTTAGCCGCCCTAAGCGTTGTACAAGTCAGGGCGGCTAAAATAACATAGCCTCCGAGACAGCTGACTCTGTCAAAGGGGTCAGCCGCTGGTTAGTGGGCCTAACACTGGCCAGTGGCGTCCGACTAAATTTTTGGGATGGTTAAGCTGCCAGCAAACAGCTATGGGTGATAAATGTAACCCATTGCTTCAATAGATGCAAGCGTATCAGGCAAAGACGAGGAAATAGTTTCTATGGCCATCATTCTCACCAACGATGACGGCATTGATGCCCCTGGCATTCAGGCATTGCGGGCGGCCCTGGTTGACCAACCCACCTGGGTAGTAGCCCCCGACCAACCCCTGTCTGGCTGTAGCCACCAGCTTAACCGGGGCGGCCCCATTGCCATTACCCCGCGCCAAGAGCGGGCCTTTGCCATTGGCGGCACCCCGGCAGACTGCACCCGCGTGGCCCTGAGCCACCTCTGCCCAGAGGCAACCTGGGTGCTGTCGGGCATTAATGCCGGGGGCAACCTGGGAGCGGATATCTACGTGTCGGGCACGGTGGCGGCGGTGCGAGAGGCGGCCCTGCTGCGGGTGCCGGGCATTGCGATTTCTCACTACATCCACAATCGGCAACCCATTGACTGGGCACTGGCTACCCGGCTCACGGCCACAGTGCTGACCAGGCTGATGGCCCATCCCCTACCACCGGGCTGCTTTTGGAATGTCAACCTGCCCCACCTCACCGCCGAGGATCCAGAGCCGGAGCTGGTGTTTTGTGACGTTTGCACTCAACCGCTGCCCACGGAGTTTAGGGTTGACGAGGGGCTGTTTCATTACGTGGGAAATTACGGCCAGCGTCGCCATGACCCCAACTCAGACGTAGCGGTTTGCTTTGGCAGGCAAATTGCAGTTACAAAGGTTTGCCTGTGGCCAGGATAAGGTCATTCGTTAAATTCCACCAGCTACCTATTCCGCCGTCTGGCTTCCGCCTGCTCCCTCACCCACTCAACAACGCCTCCACAAACTCGTAGCTGGAGAAGGGGCGCAGGTCTTCGATGCCTTCGCCAGCGCCAATGAAGCGGATCGGCAGGCCCAACTGCTCGACCACGGCCAGGGCGACGCCGCCTTTGGCGGTGCCATCCAATTTGGTGAGGACTACGCCGCTGAGGTTGGCGGCGGCAGCAAAGACTTCGGCCTGGCGCAGGCCGTTCTGGCCCAGGGTGGCATCTAGCACCAGCAGGGCTTCGATTTTGGCGTTGGGGGCTTTTTTATCGACAATGCGGCGAATTTTGGCCAGTTCGTCCATCAGGTTTTTCTTGTTTTGCAGGCGACCAGCGGTATCCACCAGCAGTAGTTCCACATCGCGAGACTGGGCGGCGGCAATGGCATCGTAAACCACCGCTGCCGGGTCAGTGTTTTGGCCGGGGTTGGCGATTACCTCGACGTTGCTGCGAGCGCCCCAGGTCTTCACCTGCTCTACGGCGGCGGCCCGGAAGGTGTCGGCGGCGGCAATTAGGGTTCGGTAGCCAGACTTGGTGGCAATGTGGGCCAGCTTGCCAATGGTGGTGGTTTTGCCCGCGCCGTTAACGCCCGTCATCAGCCAGATGTTGAGGGTGTCTTTTTCGGGCACAAAGGCCAGGTTGTGGGATTCATCCAGGGGGGCATCCAGCATAGCCCGCAGGATGGATTTGAGGTAAGCGATCGCCTGATCTGGCGGCAGCACATCCTCCCGCATCCGGGTCTGAAGCGCCTCAATCACCTTGTCTGTGGCGGCAACGCCCACATCCGCTTGCAGCAGCAGCGCTTCGATTTCCATCACCGCATCGCTGTTCAGCGGCCCCTGGCCAACAATGGCCTTAAGCTGGTTCACCAGGTTGAGGCGGGTTTTGTTCAACCCCTGGCGCAGGCGATTTAGCCAGGTAATTTCCTCGGCAGATACCTCATCGGGGCGCCGGCCCTGGGCAGCCAGCACCTCCGCCGACCAGAGAAAGGCTTCGTCCAGGTCAATATCTGCCAAAACCGGCGGCGACGAAACCGGCGGCGCAGCCTGGGCCACAGGGGTAGGCTCTGGCTCAACAATGGCGGCTTCTCTCAGCCGTTCCAGGCGCTCCAGGCGCTCTGCCTCGGCCTTGGCCCAAAAGGGTAGGTTGGCCGCTGGGGCTGGTTCCGGATCTGGTTCCAGGGCTGGGCTTGGAGCTAGGGCCGGTTCTTTCGCTGCCACCGCAGCAGCAGGCGCACTGACCGCTGGAAGTGCCTCTGGTTCCGGCGGGGGCGGGGCTTCAGCCGCATCAACGACCTCGTCCAATTCGACGACCTCAACCAATTCGACGACCTCAACCAATTCGACCGCTTCCTCCACCCCTGGCGATACTCCGCCCTCATCCCCCGCCCCCATGATCGCGACTTCAGGCTCCTGGGCCGATTCCTCTGCGGCGTCTACAGCCTGTTCTGCATCGGCAGGCGCTTCAGCGTCAGTCGTCGCGGCTGTTGCCCCCTCAGCCTGCTGCTTCTGGATATTCTGGTAAGCTGCCTTGGCCCACTTCAAATAGTCCTCAGAGGAAAGCTGGGGCGTAGCCGCTGCCGCCGGGAGCGGGGCCGCTGGTTTTTCAGCCTTAGCCGACTCCGCTGATTTAGCCTCAGCCTCAGCGTCGTCAGACTTATCAAAACTGCGTCGAAACCAGTTGAATCCAGCCATAGCAGAACTACCTCAGGGAGACTTGCAGGGGGTGGGGGGATTGTTTACTAGGGTAGGGGATTTTGGATTCCCCTCCTGGGAGGGGCAGGGGTGGGTCAGGTTTGGATTTCCGATTCCCCTCCAACCCCTCACCCCTCACCCCTCACCCCTTCACTCGCCAAATCCTTGTCTACTGTCCGGCTCACCACTCGCCTTAGCACGCCGTTAATAAACCGATAGCCGTCTTCATCGCTGTAGCGTTTGGCCAGTTCTACGGCTTCGTTGATAGCCACGCGATCGGGGGTGCCGAGGTAGTCCATTTCCACTACGGCCAGGCGCAGAATGTCGCGATCGATGCGGGCCAGGCGTTTCAGTTGCCAGGCTACCATCGCCTTTTCCAGCACCTCGTCCACGGCGGCCTGGTGCTTAACGGTGTTAGTCAATAGCTCCATCGAAAAAGCCCGCACCTCTTGCCGGTTGGTCACTTGAATGAAGTCCGGCAGTTCAATGGCGTGGGCCAAACGGTTAATGGCGGTTTGGGTCAGGGTGATGGCGTCTTCTACCATCGCCTTGCTGCTGTCTGCATCGCCAGCCAGCAGTTCGGTGTCAATTAATCGGCTGCTGCCTCGCTTAAGTTCATCGGAGGCGGTTTCGAGGGCGTCTTTGGCCTCTGCGGTCAGGGTTTTGATGGCCGCTTGCAGCAGTTGCTCGAAGTCTACATCGCGCAGTTTTCCGGGTTTATCCGATAGCTGGCTGAGGCCCAACAGCGCCAGTTCGCGAGCAATACGACGAGCCTGCATAGCAGGTACCTCCCAGATATAGCTTCGCTATCTTAGCAGTCTTCGTCTAGGGGTAGCATGGAGAGCTGGGTTTCGGTTTCAATCAAGTTTTGGTTGGCCTGGCGCAACGCTCTCGATGAGGCTGAATAGTCTTCGTCAAGGTTCTGGGGAACCCGGTCTGGGGGGATGGCGGCGGCCAGGTTGGGGCCAACAATACCGCCAGAAAGAATTACCTTGAAGGCGTCTTCAATGGAAATGGCCAGGTTGATCACATCGGTTTCGGGCACTACGGCGTACCAGCCGCTAGTCGGGTTGGGCGTGGTGGGCACAAAAACGCTCAGCATTTTAGGGGCGGGGGCGTTGGCAGCGGTCATCGCGCCGGTGACAAAGGCA
>CAYUBC010000295.1:0-5570 GCA_964442885.1 uncultured bacterium
TTTTTCATTTCTAGATAGCTGTTGGCTAGTTTCAGGCTCAATGATTCCTCCGCATTGCAGTCTTTCTTGCCCCTAATTTGATTCGTGAAGCCGCCCAGTAGTTGACGACGAACAACGGTATCCTGGTCGGTTGGAATATCTGAAAATCCTATTTGACGAGCTGAGATATCCGGTGGTGGTGGGACTGACTGAGAAATGGTTGAGTCTGCCCGGTTTTGCCCCCCTTCCTCAACCTCAGGCAGCTTGCAAACGCCAAAGATATTTACTTGGCTAAACAGAGCCTGTAGCTTTTTCTCTTCAGGGATAGCGGGATTTAAGGCATTTTCGCGATAGATATCCAGACCAATGACGGCGGGTTGAAGGGAATTTATTTCTTCCAGAAGATTAGCCAGGGTCTTGTTTGAAAAAGAACCAATAACCTGTTCGCCCTGTTGCTGTTGATTGCGGACATCTTCGTTGGTAGCCTGAACAACTAAAATTCGCTCGTCTTTTTCCCTTGACCAGGAAGATTGTAAATAGTCATAAAATGCTATTTCAAAACCCTGCAATCCACCAAAAATTCGGAGCAGGATGACTAAGAAAGCTGAAACCAAACTGCTTGCGATAATCCAACGAGGCTCATAATAGGGAACAGGGCGAATCTTATCATTTTCTAACCAGATCGGTAGTGATGGATCAGAGATTCGTTTTTTGGCGGATTCAAAGGCAGACTGAATGCCGTTACCTGCTCCCAGGGCCTGATAAAAGTACTTGGAGAAATTAACGGCATCTTCATCTAGGATTGCATCCCTCATACTGATGACGAAGCGAACGTGCTGATTAATGGCCTGAGCTGTTTCTTGGGTATGGCAGCCATTCAAAACCACGCACTCAACCGGGAAATCCAGATCCTTGAAGAAACCTGCTATTTCCGCTGGAGGAACAATTCTATGGACTATTTTGGTTATATTGAAATCTTTATCATCCTCGTTTTCTGGCGCTATAAAAACTTCGTCTTCAAAAACAAGACCTCCCTCAGTTTTGATTTTATTTGATACTTTTCTTCGATCTTTAGATGTTTTGGACGATGCTCTTGTGCTTCCGCCTTTTGGGTTAGACCTATAAAAATTTTCTGATTGCTCAGATTTCTCGCCATGACCAGAGAAGTGGACAATCCTGGGCTTGTACTCTAGCAGTTCTGAGGTGAAATCTTCCACGCGCACGGCACCGAGCTGGTTAATCTCAATGCGATCGTGGTGCTTTGCGCCTCTCAGCGTTTTTTTGATTTCTCGGATTTCTTTATTAATGCGCAGGTGAGTTTGAGTTTCTGGATTAGCTTCCAGAAACAAAACTTTGATAAAAGGTGCAAGATTAGCCATAATATTGACCTGAGAGTATTAACGTCAAAATGGCTGAATAAACCTCAGCCCATTGCTAACTGCCAGGATTTTTAGGGTCGAATAAAGGTGAGAGTGACCTGATTGGAGATCCACTGAGGGAAATGTCTTTCCAGTTCATGACTATCTTGCCCCTGTCCATCAAATTGTTCTATCAACTGCTTTAATGAGCTTGCTTTGCGAGATGATGAACTATTTTGAGATGAGGTTTCGTCCAGGTTTCCTTGAGTCAGTAGATCGGGATTAAAATCCACTGTGCAGGCGATTACTTTATAAATATCTTTGCAATAGGTTTCTCCCTTTTCCAAAAACCCTTCAGGAATAACCCCATAGATAGGTTCACCATCATCGAGCCAAAACTCCTGACCGGGCTTTAGTTCTACAGTACCTTTCTCAAGGAGAGAATCTATGGCGAAATCCTCAGTTAAATCAAGCAGAGCAAAGAAAAGGGTAACGTTGCTATGGTTTGTTAATTTAACCCGAAAATTAGGCTCTTCCCATTTATTTTTGGCTTGATTAAATTGATAGGTGAGTTCATAGAGCTCTTCGAGCTGAGCCATTTTCTTCCCTTGGTCTGATCTGGGGAAAATCTCAATCTGAATATCGTCTGGGTGAATTTTGTCGTTTCCTTTGCTGACGAATTCTGCAACGTCAACCCAACGAGTCATGTGCTCTACGATCTTCAGGAAAGCCCTGGCCTGATGAAGACCACTTTGACTGTCAGCCAAAACATCTTCCATCAACATGTCGGCAAGCAATTTTTGGTTGACAAAATAGTTGGTTCTTGCCAACTCTATATCTTCACTACTTGCTCCATTTTTCTTGGCGTTAGCGTCTATTTCAGCTAAGTCTGTGGTGATGCGATCGCGATCTTCCGCCGTCACCATTTGGAACCGGACTACATCAGTAATGTCGCCAAGGCTATCGTACAGTGTCCATTCATAATGTTGTCCTGGTTCTAGGGTCTCGCCACCATAAATCAGGGTTCGATCATCAGCTGATACTGACTGCATCCAAAGCCGTTCACCCGTATCCACAGCGTTGATTTCAACCCGGCTGAGGGCTCCTTCCCAAATTAGTACTGGCTGGTTTCGCCAAACTATATTTAATCCTTCAAACTGGCTAGGGGCAATGGCATAAACATTATTTCCTCTGGAACCCCGCCCAATCTTTGGCACCGGTGGCGGCGGGATTCTCAAGGCGACGCTAGTAATCTCAGTATTTGTATTGGGTTGGATAAGCGCGGCATAGGCCGGGTTATTAAGGGCCAGAATAGCGATGGCGGAACCAACAACCACAGGCCAGTTTTGCTGCTTCATGGGATCTCCCTCAATGGTAGATACAGATTTGGAGCCTTTAGAAATAGGTAGTTCCTGGACAGGCAAACATCATGCAGCGACAAAGAAAGACGGCTGATTTTTAGCGCTAAGGCTATTCACTACGGGTAAACCATAAATCCAGCCCGTGATAGTAGGAAGTAGCCAGGGCAGCAAAATTTGGGCTGATAGATAAAGTTGTAAACTCACCAGGCCATAGACGGCGGTAGTTCCTAGTAGCAGGAAATAGCCCTGACGACGGGTAATCGAGGGATTGCGCCAGGCCATGACCACACCCTGACTGAGGAGCGCCGCTATGCCGATCATCCAGAGGTCTGGGATTGGGATTACCAGGCGTTGGGTCAGCAGGTGATGCAGCATGTAAGCATGGACTTCGCCACCGGTGATGGTTTCGATGGGAACTACCGCATCACCCTGCCAGAAACGCCAGTGACGCACGGCAGCCGGACTCTTGAGAGTATCCTGGTGTGGGGCTATGCCCGCTTCTCCATAGCCGCCTGGAGCCAGAATGACGATGTGGTTGGCAAAGGTGAGGTCGGCGGCGGTAGCCCCGTCCAGCAGTTGCCAGGCCGGTAGGGTTTGGTAAACTTGCTCCGGCGGTAGTGAAAAATCGATGATGGGTTGCAGCCACATTTGGCTGACCCAGTAGGCCAGAACAGTGATGGGGCGGTAGCGCGATCGCGGCGCAATCCGCTCGGTATGGGAGGTTTGGTTAGTTTCTAGATAGGCAATGGCCTGGGTAATCAACGGGGACTGGCTCTGCAAGTTGGGGCGGGGAGCTGTAGCCGTAGAGTAAGCTTCCAGTTCAGCCGCTACGGCCAACTGGTAGGTGAGCGGCGGCGGCGTGTGTTCTGGGTCGGCCCACGGGTTAACCAGGGAGAAATAAGGAGAGTGGGATTCGATATCTCCTGCCAGACTCCAGTTTGGCAGCGGGGATGGAAAACTTACTCCTGGCAAAATCGGTGACCAGTCCGCCGGGGTGCTGGGAATTGAGGCCAGAACCAGCCACGTCTCTCTGGCCGCAGCGCGCTGGAGTGTGTCTGCGATAGTCTGATCATCCGCTTGGTCTTGGGCGGGGCGATCCAGCACATAATCCAACCCGATGATGCGGGCTTGCCGGGCGCTGAGCTGGTCAATCAGCTCCGCCAGGTAAGTACGATCCATCGGGTTGGGTTCTGAAATACCCGCCTTAACCAGGGATGCTTCATCGATTTGCACCAGGGTGATGGGCCGAGGCGAAGCCACGCCGGTGGTTTGCCCGGTCAGCCGCCGATAGATGGCCTGGCTCCACAGGCGTTGATCCAGCAATGCGCCCTGCACGGGCAGCAACAGGCTGAGGCCCACTACCCCAGCCAGGGCGGTCGCCTGGTTGCGGGTGGGCCGCAACTGCCGCAACCACTCTCGCCAGCCAAACTTGCGGAAGCGAAACAGCGGCTGCCCCGGACGGCAAAACAGGGATGGAATCAGCGCTGAGGAGGGGAAGGTAAGGTTTTTTTCCAGCTTGAGGGTTTGGCTGGCGGTGATCAGGGCGGCGTGGACATCCTGATACTCGGCCAGGCCGCGCAGAAATTGCACTAAAAATTCCTGGGCCACCTGGTTGTGGATGGGTTCGCCCATGACGGCGACCTGGTTAAACCCTAGGTCGATTAAGGCTTTGGCGATGGTTAAGCCGCTGCACGAGTTAAACAGGGCAAACTGGAGGCCACGCTGACGGGCCAGGTCAAGGCTGGGGGCCAGTTCGTGGATGGTGAGGGCCAGGTTGGGGGCAATGGCCAGCTCTCCGCCGCTGGTAGCGGCTTCGTTGCTGTGCCCGGCAAACAGCAGCACATCCCACCCGCGACGGTCGGTGATGGCCTGGGTGATCTGGTTGAGTAGGGCGGTGGAGTCTTGTCCTGGTTGCCAGCCCATGAAGTGAATGTCCGCGATCGCGGCCAGTCCCTGCACCGCCTCGCGATCGGCCTGGAAATCCAGCCCGGTGTCATCGCCTAAAATCACCAAAACCCGGTTACGCCCCTGGCGCATGTGTTTGGTGGGATGGGCGCGAATTTGGTCGGGGGTGCGGGCAATGCGAAGGGCGGTTACGGTGCCCAGCTCTTTGCCAATTTCCCAGGCTTCCCAGGGCAAGCGCTCTAGCTCGATGGGGTGGCAGGTCAAAAACAGAGTCAGACTGGGCTCTGAGTCAGACTTAGCGGCAGCCTGGAGAGAGCGCTCCTTGGCCAGTTGGGCAATTTGACGGCGCAGGTCGTCTAGCTTGGGATGGCGCAGCCAGTTATGAAATTCGGTCAGCAGGGTAGCCTCGGCCTGCACCAGTTGGGCGCGGCGATCTTCCACATCAGATAAATTTCCCACGCCCACGACCCGTCCGCGAAAGGAACGGTAGAAGGTCAGATAGGCCCGTTGCCACTGCTGGTAGGCCCCTAGGACTACCGTTGGCTGGGGTAGGGAAACCGGCGGCAGTTGTTGCCCTTCTCCCCAACTCAGCCGAAATTCGCAGCTATCGGGCTGTTGCCGAACCTCCAGGCGTAGGGTCATTACCAATTACCCCGGTGACAGGTTATTGCTGGCAATGTTAGCGTTTCCCCACTGGCGGCGGCGAGGGTAATGTGAAACGCCTCATCCCAGGTGCCCACGACCTGGGCATAGACGGAAGGATACTCCGTAGCGGCAGGGAGCGTTTGGTTGACTAGGACTGTGGCGGAATCCCTCACCGACAGCGTGATCGGAGGCTGGGTCTGATCCTCAGCCAAGCGCTTGAGCACCAGCAGCAAGGCCCACTCCGTTGGCTGGCCCTGGTCACTATGCAGTAGCCAGGTCATGGCGTATAGCTCCAGGGGGGTATTGGCCAGAGTCACCGGTT
>CAYUBC010000296.1:0-5563 GCA_964442885.1 uncultured bacterium
GGCCCCACCCTTTAGGCTGTGGGTGCCCTTCAGCAACCACAGCTTCGAGCTGCTACAGCCCCGTGGGCGGCTGGTCTTTCTGGCCCCCTGCGACATCTTCCACAAACCCACCCTCCTAGAGGCCATCCCCCAGCCCTTCTACCTCAGTGAGCAACGCCTGGTAGGGCGCATCGCCTACCTTGGCCCCGATGGCAAACCCCAGCGGGGTAGGCAGGTCTATGACAGCATCTTCACCCTGTGGCCTCTCCCCAGCCCCCACCCCAACGGCATCATCTGGGTTTGAGCATTGGCAAGGTTGCACCCTACCGCCGCCTGGTGTGGCTCGGCACGGTGGTAGGCGTAGCATTGGCAGTGGCAGCATGGCGCGAAAAAACTTGAAGGGGATCTTCACCCAGGCGCTAACAGAACTGATCGGGCCAGACGCGACCCAAGCCCTAATCGCCGCCTTCCCAGGCCAGTACCTCTACATCCCCCACCCTCCCACCAAGTCAGATCACCCCATCGCCCAAGCCATCGGCCTTGGCCCCGCCCAAACCCTAAGCCAGCATTACGGCGGCTGTCGTCCCCTCATCCCAATGGGCCATGCCCAGCGCATCCACAACCGCGATCAGCAAATCATTGCCGCCCACCAATCCGGGGCCAGCATCTCAGATCTGGTTACTCAGTTCCGCCTCTCCCCCAGACGCCTCAGACAGATCCTAGCCAAGGGCAAGTCCGCCGATTGTGCCAGTTGACCCCTACCACTGGACTAACTTTCCCAAAACAGCGGGCTAACACCCTTGTGCCAGTTGCCCATTTTTGGTCAAAACCCAGCCCAGCCCCAACGACAAAATCAGGGGTTCAGCCGCCGCCGTCGTTGAGTAGTTGCCTCCCCACGCAACCAATCAGCCCCCTATCCCGACCCAATTCAGCCCGGACTAACCCGGCTCATCCCAGGTGCGAACCTCCAACCATGGCGCAACCCTGGGTGTAGAGGCTATCCCCCTTGAAGCCCTGCTAGGCAAGGGTAGAGGCGCTGGAAAGGTAGGCGACTGTACGTTACTTACAACGTGCTTGTACGTTAGTCGGTTACGTGCAGCCAACGAGAGGTGTTTGAACCAGGGATTCGGCGGGTGAGATCGCTGGCCAAGTTGAAGCGGCTTAGGAGCTGGTCAGGGGTGAGGCGGCGGAATCGCTCATAGGAAACGTCTGCATCCACCAAGGCATCAAAGGCTTCACGGGTAGAGAGCCACCGGATACGGGTAGGCGGTGGGGGTGGGGCAGCGGCTTGAGCCTGCCTCACCTCTACCAGCATGGCCTCAAGCTGATGCAGCTTGGATTGGGTGGCATCTATGGCCGCTTCGTCAAACTCCCCAGGGAACAAGACGCTGCGAGGACACCGAAGCACGGCCTCTGATTCGGACTTGACTCCCCCGACCGATTGCTTCCAGTGGTTCAGACGTTCGTAAACTTTGGTGGGCAGGTAGCAGGTGATTTGAACTAAATCACGACCTTTAACTTGAATAGCCATGACCACCTCCATGGGTGGGGTATTTTGTCGATTGTAACTTACATTTTTGTCGCTGAAATTAACCAGGTGTAACGCACACCCCGGTTAACCATGGTCAAACATAGTAAGGTTTTTTGTGCATTGTCCCTCAAAGCGGTATGACATCACATTTCTAGCAAAACTAGGGGTTTGGCCTGGTCATGACCTTGATAACCGCCGCCTGGTCATAAATTTTGGTTCGTTACAAGGCAGTCATTTTGGCCTCTAGTTTCTCTACGATATGGAAGAGTAACTAGGCCAAAATCATGCCTAAAAAATGTCGTGAAGGGCAAGCGGCGATCTGGAGTCAGGAGACCTTTGAAGCGGTTTTAACCCAGCTTCCAATGCCCCATAAAATAATTTTTGCGATCTGCGGTTATACGGGCTGTCGCATCTCCGAGGCCCGCCAACTTTGTGCAGGTGACATTGGCAAGGCTGATATTCACTTTCGCCGCGCCATCGTGAAGGGGAAAGACCACAGCCGATCAGTACCAATCTGCCACCGCCTGGGTGAGCTGCTGACCCAAGCTGACCTACCCCCCAGCGGCTATCTTTTCCCAGGCCGTCACCTGGGCAAGCCGATCACCCGCGTGGCCTGTGACCAAGCCTTGCGGCGGGCCTGTGCTGATCTGGGCCTTGAGGGCTACTCTACCCACTCATGCCGTAGGAGCTGGGCCACTCGCCTAGACAAAGCTGGGGTGAGGCTCAAGGCCATCGCCGCCCTAGGGGGCTGGGCCAGCCTGGAAAACCTAGGCCGCTATCTTGATGTTTCTGAAAGCGAACTAAGGGCAGCGGTAGAGGTATCTACGTCCTACACAATTGGTGTTTAGCCAAAATCAAAAACGGCACAAGCCTTAAATAAAAGGGGTTACGGAGCTTTTTAAGCACTCAATAGTGAAACAGGCTTCGTGTGCTCTGGGTCGAAGACTTGCCGCCATCACTGCCCCAATTGCCTGATCACAAGGCCTACCAGGGCGATGGAGGCGCTAATAGCTAGCCCGGCGCTAATTCCCCCCACCCACTTCACCACGTCCCAGGTGCGGTCGTTCCATTTCTGCGTTTGCTCAAGCTCGGTAGTTAGTCTGTCGAGCTTGTCTGCCACGTCCTGCAAGGTTGGCTCTCTAGGTTCGGCCATGGTCTTCTTTCAATGCTCTTTGAGCTTACGGGGCAATAGTCAAATCGGGGCAATAGTCAGTAATTAAGTGCGGCGATCGCCCTGGTAGGCACTGTCTTGAAGCGATTGGGGCAGTAGCCACTTGGCCAGTTCAAGGGCGATAATGGAACGTCCCTAAACCGTGGCCGGGCTGTGGAGCAAATTACCGTTACTGTAAAGCTTTTTGCTATTTATCAGGACGCCTACGGATTGCCAGAGCTACAGTGGGTTTTCCCAGCTCAAGCCCCTATAGAAGCTGTGCTAGATCGGGTTCTGGCTGAGCATCCCCATTTAGAACCGTGGCGGGAACGTACCCGGTTAGGGCTTAACTTACAGTTTGTTAGTCGAGATACTCCCCTGGAGGATGGCGACGAAGTGGTGCTGATTCCGCCGGTCAGTGGTGGCTGATTAGTACAAATAGTTCGTCCTGAAACAGAGACTTAGGAAAACGTTACACTCGGCCAAATCCTGTTGACCCCGACGATTGCCGGGGTCAGAGTCAGGCAATCGGTTAGATAAGGCGACAATACACCGGACATTTCCCAACCCATAGCGTAATTTAGATTATATCGCCTCTACATATAGCGTCTGCGCCGGGAGCGTTACGGCTATGGACTGGTTTCCTCGTCGCCATGTGGTTGTTTTAGCTCGCAGTAGTCTGGGTCGGCTGGCCTATCTGGAAAAGACGGGCATTGTCGTGCCTCGACGGACAGGGCTGCCCCAACGCCCGGAGGTGGTCTATAGCTGGGAGCAAATCCTAGAAATTCGGGCCATCAGTCGGCTACGCCAGCATTTATCGTTTCAAACGATCCGTAAAATTATCCATTATTTTGAGGATCATGGTTTTGGCCGTAGCCTGCATGATAAGCAATTGCTCATTACCCACACCAGCGTCAGTTGGATTCGCACCATGCCAGCGGCCCGGCCCCAAATTGTGCAATTAACCAGCAAAAGTAGCGGCCCAATGGGGCAATACCTGCTGACGCCCTTCAATCCAGAAGAACTGGTGGAACCTGCGATCTTTCATCCGCTGTTTGAGGGTAATCCTGCCAATGTGGTAGACCTGGATGCGTTTCGACAAAAAGTTCGACCTCAGTAGCCCCTGGGCGGCCATGACGGGCATTCTAGGGTAGTAGCGTCCCTTCATTACGCCCTGCTATGGCCCAGGACTTCTCTTTCTCAGGTGAATCCCAATCCGGTGATGTTTCAGAGGTGACCAGGAATTTAGACGCCCGCTCGACACCAGCCCCAGCGGTGGAACCCAAGGCTAAATTGCCAGAGCATACTCAAACCCTGCTGCGGCGCATCAAACTTAAGCTGGCGGGAGCGTTACCCGATGCGGTGCCGCTGGATTTATCGGTGGTAATCTGCACCTACAACGGCGAGCATCGCCTTCCCGATGTGCTGAAGGGGCTGCTGTGGCAGCTGGGTAGTCAGTCTCTGGCCTGGGAGGTGATTGTAGTAGACAACAACAGCACCGATGGCACCGCCGCCGTGGTGGAGTCCCTGCGCGCCGAGTGGCCCCGCGATGTGCCCCTGGTGTATGCTTTTGAGGCGGCTCAGGGAGCCAGCTATGCCCGTCAACACGCCATTCGTATTGCCCGCAGCCCCCTCGTGGGCTTTTTGGATGACGACAATATTCCGGCCATGCTCTGGGTGACCAGGGCGCACCAGTTTGGTCAGCAACATCCCCAGGCCGGGGTGTACGGCAGTCGCATTCAGGGCGACTTTGAAAGTGACCCGCCGAACCATTTTGAGCGCATTGCGGCCCTCCTGGCCTTAACCGAGCGGGGCTCAGAACCCTTGCTGTACGACCCCCATCGCAAGGTGCTTCCTCCTGGAGCAGGCATGGTGGTGCGGCGGCAGGCCTGGGTAGACACTGTGCCCGCCACCCTCTCCCTGGCCGATCGCATTGGGGCCAGGGCCGCCGGAGAAGACCTAGAGGTGGTGCTCTACATTCAGCGCTGGGGTTGGCAAGTTTGGTACAACCCGGCGATGCGAGTCAGCCACAAAATACCGGCCCATCGTCTTCAGCGCGACTACCTGCTTCGGCTCTGTCGGGGTATTGGCCTCAGTCGTCACCGCACCCGTATGCTGAGCTTCCCGGTTTGGCAACGGCCCCTGGTAACGCCGCTGTATATGTTGAACGATGGCCGCAAACTGATACGGCATTTTCTAAAACATCGTAGACAGGTGATTACTGACACTGTAACCGCCTGTGAAATGACCCTCTACCTCTACAGCCTGCTCAGCCCGTTTTATATGGTTTTCAGGCAGTTGGGCCGATAGCTGGTTGAGTTAGCACTCACTATAGTGCAACAGTTAAACGCCTATTCCCCGGTCTCCGACTCGGCTTGAGACTCCCTCACCCGCGACTTCAACAGGGCATTGTGATCGATGCAGTTTTCAGCGTCGTAGTTGATTTTGACTACGGCTTGATAGAGTTGGCCAATTTCCAGAGGCAGTTCAGCCTCGGCCAGCTTGGCTTGCAGGGTCTGTTCAGCCACCTGGTTCAAAAAGGCATAGCCAGTGCTTTTCAACACCGTTGTAGAGAGCGCTGCCGTGTTGGCTTCTTCCCGAGGCAATACGACTAGCCCCAGCAGACCATCGGTAGGCTCTGGAGTCAGGCAAATCCGCAGATTGTAGGGCACCTCAACGCTGAGGGGTTCGGCGACCTGGGTGGCGGGTTGGCCGAGTTGCTCTTCTACCGCAGCAACCCAGGACGCTTTAGCCGCCTCAGTTTCCTCTGGGGTGGTCAGTTCAGGGCTGTGCTCTACCCGCGCAATCAGGTCTTGGGAGCGAGCAGTAGCCGTGTCTGCCGGGGCAGCGTTACCGGGTTCGGTACCCGTCTCATCCAGGGGCTGAGTGTTTGGTGCTAGGGC